>JBGCFL010000082.1:0-6842 GCA_045106975.1 Ekhidna sp.
GTGAACTTATCACGTTAATTGCAGCAAGACTGTCGTAGGTTAGAGGTTCCACCATTCCCATCATAAACTTGCGTGTTTGCTCCCCTAAACTTGATGTATTAGGATAATTTGAGTTAAGGAAACTATGGTATGAATCCATAAATTCCCGAAAACTTGCTGCTTTAACAGTTCCCAATTCGTTTAAGAATTCCTGTTGGCCATAAGATACGTTAGTTAAATAGAGAAGCGCTAGAAAGAAGAATGCTCGGGTAATTCTCAAAATGTATCTGGGTAATATGGCTACTGATAACTTAACCAAAGGTCATGTTATTCATAATATTACCAAAATTAATTATTCTGCTTCAGCAAATTCCACTCTACCACCCACACTCATGATGAAGGGCAATGTGTCCATTCGCATAAATTGCTGGAACTGGATAGAATAAGAACCCACTCTTGGGAATGTGTAGTTCTCCTGGACAGGGAAAGCATGATCAAATAAATCGCCCAATCCATCGCCGTATGGCTCTCCTGTTTTAGCATTAAAAAGTGTTACCTCTTTCAACTCTTGCGTAAGCACATTTCCTAGAGAATCGGCAATGCTATACTGGAAGTAAAGATTGTAAAATGGATAGCTAGAAGCATTCCTAAAAGTCGCAAGCACATTGTAGTTTCTAGTGGTGTCTTCAATTTTAAAATCAAATGTTTGCACAGAGTCAATGTGCCAAAATGCATCTTCCATGTCATTGAAATCTTCATAGACTCGGGAAGAATCACATGAGAAAATGAGTATCGAAATTATCAATAAGTAAACGTATTTCATGTCAAGAGTTTTCTTTCTTCGATTGATTATTCTTCTTACCCCTAAACTTATTTTTTTTCTTTTTCTTCTTCTTTTTGTTACCGCCAGAGCCGCTAAACTTCTTATCCATGGCAACTAAATCACTATTAATAGAGGTCTGCACTACTTCCTCTTCTTTATCTTCCAGTAGGGTAGAGGGCTTTTTCCCTTTTTTATTAAGCTCCAAAATTTCTTTTACACGAGGTACATCTACAGGGTGCCAATTGTTGTCATCGTCATATCCAAACCACATTATCTTTTTGAAGATATCGGTTTTTTGAAGACGTGCATTTCCTCTCAATGTCTGTAGCGGTTTTTGTACTTCTGGTATATCGCTAAGTGCATCCATGTAAGTATCTAGCTCATAGTTGAGACAGCATTTAAGCCTACCGCATTGTCCAGATAATTTACTTGGATTGAGTGATAGATTTTGATACCTAGCAGCCGAAGTAGAAACATTTTTAAATCCTGTAAGCCAGGTGGAGCAGCAGAGCTCTCTTCCGCAAACACCTATACCGCCGATTCTTCCTGCTTCCTGTCGTACACTTATTTGACGCATCTCTACACGAATTCTAAACTCGCCTGCCAAAACTTTAATTAATTCCCTAAAGTCCACACGCTCATCCGCCGAGTAGAAGAAAGTGGCTTTGCCTCCATCTGCTTGAAACTCCACGTCCGTCATTTTCATTTTAAGCTTTAGCTCTTGAATGACTTCTATTGTGCGATATAGAATGGATGATTCTTTGTTTCTAGCTTCTTCCCATCTTTCTAAATCGCGAGATGTAGCTTTTCTATAAATGGTCTTTATAGCTTCATCATCTCTTATTTTCTTTTTGTTCATCTGAAGACGAACTAGCTCGCCCTGCATCGAGACATAACCAATGTGATGACCATTAGGGACATCAACTACTACAGCATCACCAGCTACTATATCCAGCTTGCTGCTATTTCTGAAAAAATCTTTACGTCCATTTTTGAATCTGACTTCAATTATGTCAAATCGATGCATAGCAGGCATGTCCATATTTGACAGCCAATCAAATACGTTTAATTTGTTGCAGCCACCAGACTCACAATGTCCGTTATTTTGGCAGCCCGCCGATCCTCCTGTTCCACAACTTGCACATCCCATATTTTTGTAATCTAATGGATAACCTTAGAAATATGAATAATTATCTGTTACTGACCTAAGCCTTTTAGGTCATAGCCAATATCAGCTCTGCTTTTCTTTCCTTCCCAGTTCATTTCTTCACCCGCAGCATACGATTTACTCAGCGCTTCTGCGAGATTTTTACCTAGCCCTGTAAGTGCAATCACACGGCCACCATTGGTCACCAGAGTTCCGTCCTTTACAGTGGTTCCTGCATGAAATGGAAGAACAGACTTCATATCACCTAAGGTAATCTCATGTCCTTTCTCATAAAATTCTGGATAGCCTCTACTCACATACATCACAGTAGTGGCAGTATATCGCTCATATTCTATTTCCGTATCGATCAAGTTCTTATCAGCAGCAGCGATAAGCAATTCTAAGAAATCACTTTTTATTCTAGGTAGCACAACTTCTGTCTCTGGATCCCCCATGCGAACATTGTATTCTATCACATGAGGTTCACCATCTACACTGATCAATCCGAAAAAGATAAAACCACAGTAATCAATTCCTTCTTTTTTCAACCCATCTATGGTAGGCTTTATTATTTGTTTGTTGACTTTTTCTTTGAACGTTCTATCGGCAAAAATGACTGGAGAAACAGCCCCCATGCCACCAGTATTGAGTCCAGTATCCTTTTCTCCAATACGTTTGTAGTCTTTTGCTTCTGGTAATATTCTGTAATCTTCCCCATCCGTTAAAACGAAAAATGAGACTTCCACTCCGTGAAGGAAGTGCTCTATCAATACTTTTTCACTAGCAGTGCCAAATTGTTTGTCTTCTACTAATTTTTTAAGTGCCTTTCTTGCGTCTGGTAGCTCTTCTGTAATGATTACTCCTTTACCACCTGCCAGACCATCCGCTTTAAGCACAAATGGAGGACTCAATCGCTCCATAGACTTTAGCGATTCTTCAAGATTGTCTTTTGTGACGGTAGTTGACTTTGCCGTAGGAATACCATATTTAATCATGAAGTCCTTGGCAAATTCTTTACTTCCCTCAAGCATGGCTCCTTTAGCATTGGGGCCAATAATTTTTAGGGATTTCAGTTCTTCATCCTCTTTCAAATAATCAACTATACCACCCACAAGAGGGTCTTCTGGGCCAACTATGAGCATGTCTATTTCATGCTTCTTTATAGTGCTAGCAACTTTGATAAAGTTCTTTACATTGACGTCTAAGTTGGTGGCTATTTTATCAGTTCCACCATTGCCTGGAGCAATGAATATCTTCCCGCATTTTGGGCTTTGTTTTATTTTCCAAGCAAGAGCGTGTTCACGTCCTCCAGCTCCAATTATGAGTATATTCATTTAATAGATGGTTTGAAAGAAAAGGCTAAGATCAAGGGAAGGGTTAAAAAATCCTAATTTTTAATGGGCATACTCTGACATAAATTTGATTCGCATCAAGCGAACTTCATCTTCTGAATAGTATTCTGCAAGCTCTGTCATTGCTTCCTCTATTTTGTCCGATTCGGCATTCAAAAAGTAATCATAGATATCATCTTGTCTATCGTCATCCAATAGTTGATCTATGTAATAATCTATGTTCAATTTGGTACCTGAGTAGCAAATATTTTCTACTTCTTTTATGACATCATCATATTTCATCCCTCTCGCATCAGCAATGTCTTCAAAGTCCATTTGCTGATCAATGTGCTGAATTATGTAGATTTTGTTTTTGGAATTTTTACCAGCTGTTTTTACCAGTACATCCGAGGCTGTGATGATATCATTTTCTTCTACATAATCTTCTATGAGCTGTAAGAAAGGGTTTCCGAATTTTTTCGCTTTGCTCACACCTACACCTACGATCTGCTGTAGGTCCTCCATTGAGGTGGGATATAGAGTGGCCATTTCTTCCATAGAGGGCTCACTAAAGATGACATAAGGAGGTAGATCTTCTTTATCAGCAATGTCCTTTCTCAATCGCTTGAGCATATCCAACAGCACTTTGTCATACGCTGTGGTATTCACAGGAACACGATCCGACTCTTCTTCTTCACCACCTGTTTCGTATTCATGATCTTTCGCCAACATGTGAGAGAATGGCTTAGTTAAAAACTCTTTCCCCTTTTTTGATACCTTGAATGTAGAAGGATTCTCTACATCTTTCTTCAAGAATTCGTGTAGTAATGTTTGACGTATGATCGATTTCCAAAAAGTTTCATCTTCATTGAGTGATTTGCCCACTCCGAATACTTCTAGTTTATCATGATCATAGCTCTTGACATGTTGTGTTGATTTACCTACAACGAGCGCAGCAAGATGATTTATGTCAAAACGTTCATTCGTTTGCTTCACTGCTTCAATCACAATTTGAATCATTTCTTGACCTTCAAACTGCTCTTTTGGATGAACACAATTATCACATTGTTCACAATTTTCAATTTCATACTCCTCACCGAAGTAGTGCAAGAGTTGCTTTCTTCTGCACACAGCCGAGTCTGCATAAGACGCCATCTCATCAAGAAGGAAGCGTGCGTTCTCTCGCTCAGTAACAGCTTTGTCTTTATTGAATTTCTCTAATTTTAGGATGTCGTTATATGAATAAAACATCAAGCAGTGACCATTGATGCCATCACGTCCTGCTCTTCCAGTTTCTTGGTAGTAGCCTTCTATTGATTTTGGAGCATCATAGTGGATTACAAAGCGTACATCTGGTTTATCGATCCCCATTCCAAAAGCAATGGTTGCTACAATTACATCAATATCTTCATTCAAGAATCCGTCTTGATTCTTCATGCGCTCTTTAGACTCCATGCCAGCATGATAAGGAGCAACATTCACATCGTTCACTTTTAAGAATTCTGCTATCTCTTCCACTTTTTTCCTACTCAAACAGTAAATGATACCAGAGTCACCTTTTCTATCCTTGATGAATTTTATTAATTGCTTTTTGGCATTTTTCTTTTGCCTTACCTCATAGTAGAGGTTTGTTCTATTGAAAGAAGACTTGAATAGCTTAGCGCCATCCATGGATAAGTTTTTCTGAATGTCCAGCTGCACTTTTGGAGTAGCAGTAGCTGTCAGAGCAATCATTGAAATATCTCCTAGACGAGCAATGATGTCTTTTATTCTTCGATATTCAGGTCTGAAATCATGCCCCCATTCTGAGATGCAATGTGCTTCGTCTATAGCGACAAATGATATGTTGGCTTGCTTCAGGAATTCAACATTTTCCTCTTTTGTTAAAGATTCAGGAGCCACATAAAGCAATTTCACAATACCAGCTATGGTGTCTTTTTTGACTCTATTGCTTTCAGATTTTGTTAAAGTAGAATTCAAGAAACGTGCGTGAATACCAACTGCGTTCATTTGATCTACCTGATTTTTCATCAAAGCAATCAATGGTGAAATGACAATGGCAGTACCCTCTCTTACAATAGCAGGAAGCTGGTAGCAGAGTGATTTACCTGCGCCAGTGGGCATGATTACAAAAGTATTGTTCCCATCCAGTAAATGGTTGATTACTTTCTCTTGCATACCTCTGAATTGGTCGTAACCAAATACTTTTTTGAGGCTCTCTTTAAGACTCACTTCCAAAGTTGTCTCCATTGTCAGGGTTGATGTGAAATAAAAAGTTAAGTAAATCCTTGGTAGCAAACAAATTGACTACCATAATTAAAAGTTAAAAGCGTATGCCTTTTTGAATCAGCTATATTTGTCGAAGATACCTTAAATCAAGACAAAATACCTTACAAAATAGATGAGCAAAAATATTTATGTAGTGATAATGGCAGGCGGTAGCGGTACTCGTTTTTGGCCATATAGTAGAGATGCAAAACCTAAGCAGTTTTTAGATGTTGTTGGAACAGGTAGATCATTGCTCCAAATGACTTTTGATCGTTTCAATGAGATGACGTCTGCTGACAAAATTTGGGTAGTATCTAATGATAAGTACGAAGGATTGATAAAGGATCAACTTCCTGAACTTTCTGATCATCAGATATTGCTAGAGCCTGAGAAGAGAAACACTGCTCCTTGTGTTGCTTATGCCGCTTATAAGATAATGAAGCAGGATCCAAATGCCGTATTGGTTGTCACACCATCTGATCATGCCATTTTCAAAGAGAAGGAATTTGAAAAAGTAATTTCTACTGCTGTTGAAAGTGCGGAAGATAGTGAGCGACTAATCACGATTGGCATTCGCCCGAATAGACCGGAGACAGGATATGGCTATATTCAATATCTAAGTGAACCAGGAGTCGAAGTAAAAAAAGTAAAGACTTTTACTGAAAAACCGGAGGCAGAACTTGCTCAGAAATTTCTCGATAGTGGAGACTTCCTTTGGAACTCTGGCATCTTTGTGTGGTCAATAGATTCTATAATAAAAGCCTTTGAAAAGCATGATGAGGAAATAGCGGGCCTATTTGCAGAAGGACTTAATAAGTATTTTACAGACGAAGAAAAGGCTTTTGTTAATAGTGCCTACAGTCAGTGTAAGAGTATCTCTATTGATTACTCTATTTTGGAAAAAGCGGATAATGTGTTTGTGGTGCCTGGTGAGTTTGGTTGGTCAGACTTGGGTTCATGGAATGCACTGCATGAGCTGAAGGATAAAGACGAAAATGAAAACGTGATTGAAGGCTCAGCTATGACATATAGCTCCAAGAATAACTACATAAAAGGTAAGAAAGATAAATTAATAGTGGTCCAAGGAATGGAGGGCTATTTGGTAGCGGATTTTGAAGATGTACTACTTGTTTGTAAAAAAGAAGACTCAAGTATATTTAGAGATTTCATCACAGATGTAAAAGCAGGAAAAGGGGAAAAATTCGTTTAACCCCTTTGTCTTTGAACTTCATAAAGTGCCATGCCAGTAGCAACAGAAACGTTGAGTGATTCAATCTTACCTGTCATTGGCACT
>JBGCFL010000083.1:0-14059 GCA_045106975.1 Ekhidna sp.
GGTAGGATCATAGAGATCAAAGATTAAACAAAACCGTTATTTTAATTAAACTACTACGTAACCCCAAGCGAAGCGTATGGGGTCTTTTAAGATTCCCGACACTTCGTTGGGAATGACGTAATTTGTTTATTGGCATCTTGATAAAGGGTTTATTAACAAAATAGATTAAATCAATTTAGAACGAGCAGTCAGAGTTTACACTTTGGCTGCTTGATTTATTTTTTCAATAGGATAAACAGGTATTAGAACAACCTTTATTTTGCTGATTTTTGAAAGAGGTTTGTGATTAATCTCTTCATCAAAGGGGGTTTCTTTTTACTCATCAATAGAGTAATCACTTCTTTGTTCTGTGATTCTTTAGCGATCTTAATAGCAGATTCTCCGATTTGAGAGACGATCTCAGGATCAGCGCCATTCTCCAGTAAAAGCTTAGCAATCTCTAGGTTACCCATTTTGGTTGCCTCTATCAATGGATTAGTCATAATTTCAGGATGCAGGAAATTGACATCCATCCCAATGGAGATATAGTAAGCCACCCCGTCCATATCTTCCTTCATGACAGAGTGAATGAATCCTTTAAAGTCACCCGATCTTATCCATGCATCTTTGGAATGGTCATTATTCATTTTATAAAATTAGAGAAGCCACTGCTAGAAGGTATTCTGGACATTTTGAGCGAAGGTGGTGAGGATTCTTTTCATTCAACTCTCTTCATTTTTCTTGAAATCCTTGTTCCAAGGCGTGTCATTAATTCTTGGGAAGTAAGGTCAAAGGAAACCTCCCACCCGGGAGATATAGAATTAGCTCCACCAATAAAATGCGTTTTCCTTATGGGCATGAATGTCCCAACAAGAACTGAGTCATTCCTGATCACGTCAATTACATTTTCACCTACTCTTCTCTGGATACGCATAGTGGTACTTGTCTGCGACTCTTGGTAAAGTCCTTCCAGGCGCTCAAAATCTGCGTTACTCAACTCAACAAAGAAAGACTCACCTACTGATGTCTCATCCGATATTTCTAACAAATCATTGATCAGATCAATTAATTCCATGCCTTGTGCAATGGTTACATTGCTCAATCCCAACATCCACATCATCCGACCTGAATACCTATTTACCTTATTCTTAAAGTAGGGATCTTCTACCACAAATTTGTTGAGCGCTCTTTTTACGTTTTCGTCTCTTCTTGCTTTGTATGCATCTGGAAAAGAGTAGGTGATTTTGTCAGTCTGCTCTTGTTGACCTGTTTTCAACAGTTCAATCGTATTTGCTCGTTCAGAAAAAAAATTCGCAGGATCGTAATGCACCTTTAGCTTCTCGGATAGTTTTTCAAATTGTGAGTATTGATCGTATTTATTAGATACAAACGATTCATACTTGGTTCGCTTGAAAGCCGTGGTGAAATAGTTTTGAAGGACACCTCGAAGCTCTGAATCCTGGTGATAGTCTTCGAGGGTCAGCGTATCACTCAGAATTTTGGAGGCAAGGGAGTCGAAATGTCTTGATTGACTATTGACGATCATTTCGTTTCTGATATTATTCTGAATTTCCACTTTGAGTGGGATCAGCGCACTGTAAGCATCTTTTTTGGCCTGTACTTGATTGTTCCAGCTGTTCAGGAGAAAAGCACCAAGTATACCAATGGTAATGACTAGTATTTCCAGAACGTATTTATACCACTCGGATTTTAAATGTTGAATTATTTTTCCCATATCTAAATTTTCGTAGCGCTTTTACCAGAAACTCGGTTTCCTCGCTCATTTAGGTGTTACTATGTTAATGTCTTTAAAGCTACGTACTGCACTTCTCGCTCAAAGCATTTTTCATTTGTTCTATATGCAGCTTCAAGTCAGACAGATGCTTCAGGTTTCTTGCGTTTATTGTTAAAAAAAGCAGTGCAATATCTTTCATCTGTTTTATCATCTCTTCAGAATAGACTTTTGGTCTAAATTCGGTCATGTCTACCAGAGTGGAATCAAAGCCATTATCTAGTTTGGCCACCTCAGCAATACCCATTTGAAACATGTTTTCTTGTCGAAAGACTCGCTGATCCATGGCCATGAAATTTGCGCTTATATTGCCAAGAATCCGACCAATTTCAGCGTAGTAGATGGTCAATTCGGACTTTAAATCCCGATCCTTAATCACGTTCAGGTTGCCGCTCGATTTGATGTCCTCAAAAGCGGTGGTAGTAGGATGATAAGAAGTATTTATTCCACCTGTTACTTGGATCAATAACCGGGTGACCTTGGCATCAATAGGATTTTCTTTTTGAAGTTCTGCCATCATCTTATTTGCTGCATATAGTCTGTTTTCGGCGAGCTCTTGATTGTATTGCATTCGCTCTTCGTCACTATACACATCTTCGAGCAACCTGCAGTAGTAATCTTGCTCCAGTGTTTCCGCTTTCCGGTTCTCATTCCAGTTATTCAATGCAAAAGCCCCCAGTATACCAATGGTGATCACCAGTATTTCAAGTAGATATTCAGGCCATTTTTCGGAGAGGGTGGTGAGGATGCGTTTCATTTCAACTCCATATTTATTAAATCAATTAGCTGCTCTGCTTCCGTTTCAGCTTGTTGAATCAGGCGGATATAAATAGTATTAAATTCTAGTAAATTCTGCGTATGAAAATAGAATTCCCTTGAGTTTTTCAGCTGTTGGACATCAACTGGCACCTGGCATCCCTTAAAATCTGGGTCGGTTGAATCAACAAAGTAACCCTCGAAAAACTCTGGATCTATTGTTGTTAATTTTAATGATACCCATTCATTATAGGCCTTTTCTAAACTATCATGATAGTCGTAGGTGTTTTCATATAGATGCAGTAATACATTTTTGAGACTGTCATTGCTTAGAATACTTGCACCTTTCAGTTTTAGCGTTTCAAATGCTTCATCATTTGACACAAATACTGTAGATCTATTTACAGCAGCAAAATCAACACATAAGGTGTCAAAATAAGGATTATTGGATTTAAGCCATTTCAATATTTTACGTTGAGCCGTTACTGATCTTTCATGCGCTACTCTATTGTATTTTAGATCAACTACATCTTTTACAAGTCCTGTTTTTAACTGCTCTAAAAGGTCGACCTCAAAAGCCCTTTCTTTTCTATTTTCATTCCAAGCTTCTACCGCAAAAGCTCCATAGATACCAATGATAAGAACCAGAATTTCGAGTAGGTACTCCGGCCATTTTTGGGAGAGGGTGGTGAGGATTCGCTTCATAGGTAGTGCGTCATTCCTGCGTATGCAGGAATTTTTTTAATTGTATTCAGAAATAGTCTCATAGTTGCTCAAGTTCGGTACTTAATTCATCAACTGTGGTTTGGATTCCCTTTTCAACTTTCTTTGCTCGATAAATTACCGCCTCATTTTCATGCATTATCATGGCCACTAGCTTTCGAAAGTGCTCACTTTTTTTGATTTTAACATAATCAGCTTCAGAAACTTCGAAAGTTCCGTAATATTTATAGGATACTTTTTCGAGAGGCTCAATGTCTGGAAGCGAATACTCCATTAAACCAGGGGTTATATGATGAATTCTTGCCTGAATTCGTTCATTTTCATAGCGACGATAGTAAGAGTAAGTAGACTCAAACAACTTGGTGATGGATTGGCGCAAACTATCATTTTGAATGATACCAACCCCTTTAGAGGTAAGAAGCTCATAGCCAGAAAGATTGGGGTCAAAATGTGGTGTTACTCTTAGAATTGCCATATTATCTGCAAACTCTTTGTTTGGAGCATCGTTTTTCTCAATGAAATCTAAAAGCATTGCACCTCCATCACGGATAGATTTCATGTGTCCAATATCATCTTGAATGCCGAGTAAATCTTCTTTTAGATTACTTCGGATTTCTTTCAAAATCCGTACTTCTGTTGCCGCATTGTCTCTGCCTTCTTTCCAGCTATCCACAGCAAAAGCACCGTAGATACCAATGATGAGTACTAGAATTTCCAGTAAGTATTCAGGCCATTTTTCGGAGAGGGTGGTGAGGATGCGTTTCATTTATACCAATTAAATTTTAAAAATGATTTTGAGTTGATATTTTTTATACTAAAAACTCCTCTATTACCTCTACAAACCGTCTCATTTCTTCAGGTTTACCAATGCTAATTCGAATATGCTCTGTCATGTCTGGCCATTTTGTTATCAAGATCCGATGCTTCTCCAATTTTTCAACTACCTGTTTATCAAAACGATCATCTCTGGCATAAATAAAGTTGGTTGATGACAAATTGTACTGCACCCCCCACCTATAAAAGGCGCGGTACACAATATTTCTTCCTTCTTCATTTTTGTCAATACACTTATTCAAAAATTTATGGTCATACAAAGCTGCTCTTGCAGCTACCAGTGGAGGCCAACCAGTAGAAATCTCAAATCCTAAATGCCTTTCTCTTAGCGCATTAATATTTGAATAATGGGAAACGGCATATCCTATTCTTAACCCTGCTAATCCATAGGCTTTTGAAAAAGTACGACAAACAATCAGGTTGCTCAATTCATCTACTAATTGAATCATGCTTCCAATTTCTCCAGCTTTAGAATACTCAATGTAGGCCTCATCTAAACAAATTAATACATCCTCAGGCACCTTTTTGCAGAAGTTTCTGAGGTCTTGTGTTGGTAGCTCGGTGCTAGTAGGGTTGTTGGGATTACAGATGAATATCAATTTGGTATTGGATGATACAGCGTCCAATACTTTATCTAAATCAATTCTGTCTTCTGCGTCTAAGGACACCTTTTTAATGGATGCTCCTGCGTTTTCTCCAAATCTTAATGCCGTAGGGAAAGTAGGAAAAGGCGTAAGTATTTCACCTTTTTGCAAGCCTACATGTTGTCCTAGCAAGCTTAATATTTCAGTAGAACCCGCAGTGAGTAAAATATTAGAGGCGCTTACTCGGTGTTTTGCAGCCAATTCTGCTTTTACTCTAAGCATCTCCTCATCTGGATAACGATTAGCGTATTTCATTGCTTCATTCACTGCTTGAGTAGCATAGTTGGATGGGCCATATGGATTCTCATTCCAATTGAGCTGCAAAAGCTCTCCATTTACTATGCTTTTTGGGGGAACTCTATCTGTGTAAGCTGAGGATGTACCCGCCACCAAAAGTCCTCCTGAGGCCAATAAACTCTTCTGAATCCACTCTCTTCTTGAAATTGGCATTTTGTTATTAATTGATTTGATTTTCAATTTATGAATTATTGATGGAATTATCTTCTTTTCAATTTTTCTAAGTGGTAACCATTATAGTCAGTAAGCAATTGTCTTACAATGACTTAAAGCATAACCCTTAATTTTGAAAAATGGTCTAAAAAACAGTTGTTAGTGTCATGAAAGTATGTTTTCATTGCCTTGTAAACAACCACGGAAAGCCATGGAATCAACGTATTTACAAGATCAGCTAGATCAAATTGAAAGAGAGAATAATCTAAAATGTGAAGTCCCTACAGAGGCAAATAGTCTTCGATATAAAAAGGGATTAAAAGAAATTAGAGAGGCGTTGGCAAGTCCAATCCTTTATTAAGATTTATAAGAAAAGGTGAGTTAGTTAAACATAGGCCCTGTCATTTTTTTTGGCAGGGCTTTTTTATGTCTCAGCTAAAAAAGAGATTGACGATAAAGTCTATTCTTTATTTGGTGGGATGTCAATTGTAAAAGTGGTTCCTGCTCCCTCTTCACTTTCGCATATAAGCTTACCTCCATTCATTTCAGCAAAGTCCTTGGAGATAAGGAGTCCAAATCCTTTGCCTTTCTCACCTTTGGTACCCTCCTTCACATCTGGTTTTCCCTTCTCTATCAAGTTTTCAAACCAACTAGGATCCATCCCAATTCCTTCATCTTTTATGGAGATATTAATTGAATTTACTTGCTCAGTAGATGAAATTGAAATAGTAGAATCTTCATTGCTAAATTTTATAGCATTTGAAATAAGATTTCTAATAATAACCCGCAACATACTTTGATCGAATAGGATATCCTGAACTTCCAAAGCATATGAAAACCCAATCCTCTTATTGTCAATCAATGACTTTAATTCCTGCTTGATGTCATTCACTACATCTTCAATTTTGAGGGTTTCCTTCTTTACATTAATACCCTCCAGCTGACTATAGGACCACTGCAGCAATCTATCAATCACCAGTATGCAATCTACAAGACTAGCTTTCGTGTCATTTAAAATGAAATCACGTTTTGCTTTATCAAAATCATCTATATCTAGAAGCTGAACAAATGCGGAAAGATTATTTAGAGGCACGCGCAGATCATGTGCTACTAGGGAAAAGAGCTTGTTTTTTAGCTCATTTGTTTTAGTCAGTTCTTCCTTTTGACTACTTATTTCATCAATAGCCTCTTGCAAAGATTTAGTCTGAATAGTTACTTCAGTTTGAAGTCGCTGATTTACATCCCGTTCGAAAATTAATCGCTCCTTTTGGAAATTTTTGATTCTCAAACCTATAAAGACAGAGAATAATACCATCTGAAGAGCCATACCTCCTGAGATATAAAATCTTATAAAATCAACACTTTCTATCTGACCACCGCTCTGCAGAAACCACACTGCAGTGTAAATCCCTGAAGCCAAAAGCATAGGGATATTAATTAAAAAATACAGCCGAGCTGTTTGTTTATGTCTCCAGAGAGCTAAACTGATTACAATACTTAGTATAACCGTAATCAGAGCTAAAAATGCAGCAAATATTGATATCGCATCATTAAAAGGGTCACTTTTGAAAACGAGAATGTTTCCTATTTGGAGCGTAATGGACAAGAGAGAGCTAAAAATCAATCCATCAAAAATCTTACTCCATTTTTTGTATAACAATCCATCTAAACCAATAAATGAACGCGTAAACAATAGTGATCCACAAACGGTGACCATAGCTGTAACAACTGAGATTTTTTCAAAAAACCATTGATCAAACTCTGAGAAAAGTGGTAAAGAGGTGTGTAGGGTAAGTCCAAAAACAAGCAAGAAATAATGCATATAAACCTTGTTTCGAATAACCAGATAAAGAAACAGACTATTAAGGCTGATTACCACAAAAGTCGTGGTAAAAACAAGCGCGTGAAGCTGTCTATAAAATTCTGGTGATTGATCCAATACAATTTTTTTACTAGAATCAAGGTAAATTGACATTCGTTGAATTACAAACTATCCAAGGGTTATTTAATATTGCTATTGATTCTAATCACACTGAAATGAAAAAAGTCTACTATCTATCTACTTGCACTACTTGCAAACGCATCATGGATGAATTGGGAAGCCTTATTGATGATTTTGAAAAACAAGACATCAAATCAGACCAAATGACCTTTGATCAAATAGATAAGATGAGGGCTCTTAGTGGTAGTTATGAATCCCTTTTTTCGAGAAAAGCAATGAAGTATCGTTCTATGGGCTTAGGCGATAAAAATCTTAGTGAGGATGACTACAGAAACTTGATACAGGAAGAGTATACTTTTCTGAAAAGACCGGTTTTTATTGTTGATAATCAAGTATTTGTAGGGAATAGTAAAAAGGAAGTAGAACGCTTGCAGGAGCATCTTTCGTAACATTCTAAATACTCATCCTATCTTTTTTAGCATAATCTTATTGTTCTATTGTAACCTTTTTTCTGTTGCAGAGTATTAAGGTAACAATTGCAATCTTTATATTTAAGTTGTAATTGTAATCTTAATTGAAAAATAATGGGAAAAGATACTATCGGGGAATTTGAAGAAGTTGTCATGCTGACTGTGGCAGTGCTTTTTAAAGATGCCTATGGCATTTCTATTAAAGAGGAAATGGAGAAGCGTCTAGAAAAACCAGTGAATCTTGGCGCAATGCGAATAGCTCTAAAAAGATTAGAGGGAAAAGGATTTCTCAAATCAGAATTTGGAGAGATTACGGCTGTTCGTGGCGGAAAGAGGAAACGCTACTATCAAGTTACGCCTCTAGGAAAAAAAGTGCTACAACAAGTAATGGAAGTGAGAAAGAACCTTTGGGATTCCATTCCTTCAATGGCTTTTGATCTAAAGTTGACATGAGCCGAGCTCCAATCATAGAGCCTCCCAAACTTTTGTTACGCTTTTTTAGATGGTTTTGCGATCCAGATCTCAAAGAAGATTTGGAAGGAGATCTTGTCGAGCTCTATGAAGAAAGAGCAGAAAAAAGTAAAACTAAAGCGAATACACTTTTCACTAGAGATGTACTCATGATGTTCCGACCAGGGATCATCCGAAATTTAGAAGGACACAAAAACTTAAATAACTACGGTATGTTAAAAAATTATCTGAAATCTGCATGGAGAAACCTAATGAAGTATAAGGGCTTTTCCACCATCAATATTTTAAGTCTATCCTTAGGGATGGCGGCTTGTATGGTCATCTTCCTCTTCATCAAAGACGAGCTCTCATTTGATGGATTTAATTCAAAAAAAGAGTCGATATATCGTCTGTGCGAGGTGCAAAGCTTTCCTGGAACTAACACGCAGAATGTTGCGCTGAGTATGTCTGGAATGGGTCCCACTATGATGGAGGAATTTCCTGAAATTGAGAATTTCACACGCTATCAAGTTTTTGGGGAGCAATTATTTCAGGTTAATGACAAAAAAATATTAATTGGAGGTATTGCAGGAGTGGATTATAATTTTTTAGAAATATTCGATTATCCACTTATACATGGAGACAAGACGACAGCTTTGGATGAAAAATGGCATGTGGTCATTTCTGAGGAATTAGCTATAAAATTATTTGGGAGGGTTGATGTGCTAGGTGAAACATTCATAGCTAATGAAGATCAGCATATCGTGAGTGGCGTTATGGAAAACGTACCTGATAACTCTCATCTTCAATTCGATTTCCTGATCAACATGAAATCCATCAACTCTAATGCAGATTTCGATAATTTTTTCGGCTACAATAACATCAATACCTATTTCGTATTGAATGATGCTGCGGATTTGAGCAGCATGGCTGAAAGATATCCTCAGTACATGATAGATCATATTAGTGAAGATATAAACGACACCTATAAGCTTTTTCTTCAGCCATTGGCTGACGTACACTTAGCCTCAACGGATATTGAACATGACTACAATAATCACAGAAAATTTAACGGAGCATACATCGATATTTTTATACTTGTTGGCATTTTCATTCTCATTATAGCAACGCTTAATTTCATGAACCTGACAACCGCCAGAGCGAGCAATAGGGCTAAGGAAGTAGGTGTAAGAAAAGCAATAGGAGCGATGAAAGGGCAGCTATTCAATCAATTTATAGTTGAATCTCTTTTGCTATCTACACTTGCATTGGCGTTCGCAATAATCATTGCCTTTCTTTCATTGCCGTTGCTAAACAATCTTATTGATCGACAACTAGATCTCTTGCACCTTTTTACCAATCTGAAAATTGCGGTAATAATCATTAGCTCTACATTCATACTAGGTATTCTAGCAGGACTATATCCATCACTCTATCTATCTTCATTCAGACCGGTTATCGTTTTAAAAGGATTTAAGTCTTATGAGAAAAAGTCTTATTTCAGAAGTTCTTTAATCGTAATCCAATTCAGCCTGGCTTTAGGAATGATTGTATGTACGCTAGTTGTTTTACAGCAATTGATGTTTATGAAAGACACTGATATTGGTTTTAGTAAAGATCATATTGTTCTTGTTGAGTTAAATAGTGAAGCAAGCGGTCAGTACGAACAAATGAAGAAAAGACTTCAGGAAGAATCCAATATTCTTGGCGTTACTGCTTCAGGTCAGAGACTAGGAAACAATTTCCATCAGTGGGGTTTTAAAGTACTCAAGGATACTGGTATTGTTGATGTGGTTCCATCCAACATATATGTAGACTATGACTACTTGGATGTGTATGACATCAACTTAGTGGCAGGGAGAAATTTCTCAAGAGACTTCTCAACAGATGAAGGAAACGCTTATATCATTAATCAAGCATTTGCGGATGATTTAGGTTTTGAAAATGCAGTAGGAGAGCGTGCTGCTCACGGCTGGTATGCAGATGATTCTTTAGGAACTATTATTGGAGTTACAGAAAATTTTAACTTCAACTCCTTACATTATCAAGTAAACAATCTATCAATTGTTGTTCACTCTGACTGGGGATATAACGAAATGTCCGTCAAAATAAATGGAGAGAATGTGGCACAATCTATTCAAGATATAGAGCGTGTATACAATGAATTTGTAGTGGATTATCCTATAAAATATGAATTCCTTGATGATCATATCCAAAAGCTTTACGAGTCTGATCAACAAATGGGTTCTGTCATCACTATAATTGCAGTGCTTTCCATTTTTATTGGATGCATGGGGCTTTTCGGGTTAGCATCCATCTCTATCCAAAGGAGAATAAAAGAAGTAGGAATAAGAAAAGTAATGGGCGCTTCTATCATTGAGCTGATGACTATTCTATCAAAAAACTTTGCTTTGATGATATTAATTGCGTTTGTTATCGCAACACCGGTGACCTTTGTTTTTCTCTCAAGTTGGTTAGAGAATTTTGCTTACAGAATTGAGATCAATCCATTAATTTTTATCCTGGGAGGGTTTTTAGCTTTAATCATTGCACTTTCTACCATAAGTTATCATGTGTTGAAGGCAGCAAGAGCCAATCCGGTTAATTCATTGAAATGTGAGTAAGGACAAAACTGACTGCTTACGCTAAGCAGTCAGTTTTCTTTTTAACTTTCTCCCATGAACCGAATAGATCGTCTGAATGCGTTACTAATTCATTTGCAAGGGAAACCACGAGTCACGCTAGTCGAGCTTGAAGATCGTTTCGAAATAGGAAGAAGAACCGTATTTAGAGACATCCGATCTTTAATGGAGGCAGGTGTACCTATTGGAGGAGACGCTGGCGAAGGATACTTTGTGGTAGAAGGCTATCATTTGCCACCTGTTGTTTTCAATAAAGAGGAAGCTAGCGCCATCTTACTGGGAGCAAAATTTGTAGAAAAAGCTGCTGATTCGCAAACTGTGGATTCATTTCAAAAGGCATTGTACAAAATCAAGGCAGTGCTTAAATACTCAGATAAGGAGTTCTTGGATAACCTAGATGAGCGCATATCTATCCGGCCAACCCACGTTCCAAAACAGTTTCCAGACTCTCATATAGCTGAGATTCAAATGGCTATTGCGACTAACAGGTTAATCTCCATTGACTATTATTCTCATTATAATGATACCACCACTAGCAGAGATGTGGAACCACTCGGCATGGTATTTTATTCAGGAAGATGGCATCTTATCGCATTTTGTAGACTGAGACAAGATTTGCGAGATTTTAGAGCTGATCGGGTCCAAAAAGTCGATATCAAAACAGATTTGATAGATCCAGCTAAGCATCCCAATTATTTAGATTTTCTAAACGAAGCTGTGATGGGGACAGATGCTAAGGAAGCAATTATTGAATGTTCTCCAATGGCAATGCGCTTTATGGGTGAGCAAAAGTATTATATGGGATTTGCTGAGGAGCGAAAATTGGAGAATGGTAACTATGAGGTCAAATTTATGACCCCTTATTACGACTATTTAGCTCGCTGGCTAATGTCATATGGGACTGGAGCAAAAATCATTGCTCCATCTGAACTTCAGGGAATTGCGGCCACCATTGCCAAAGAACTCCTTGATCATCATAGTGCTGTTTTTCTGGAAGAAAAATAATTTTTTAACACTTTCAAATAAGTGACATAGGGTTGTCACTCTACTTCATTTCTTTGTTTTCATAATCAAAGACACATGATCACTATGGAAGCAATCATTGAAAAACTAGACTTACAAAAACAAGATCCTAACTACTATAAAGCTAGGAAGAGCCCAGAAGTCAAGGATTTAGATTCATACTACTATTTGTCTGTTTTGGGAAAGGGACATCCAGAATCTGAACCAGTTTGGAAAGCTGTGGAGCAACTGTATGCAGTTGCATATTCTGTGAAGTTTAGCTGTAAAGCAGAAGACATGGATTTTGTAGTGCCAAAGATGGAAGGGTTTTGGTGGATAGATGGTGGCTTAGAAGCTCAGCACCTATTCACTCAAACACCTAAAGAGGAATGGAATTGGAAGTTTGTAATAAGAATGCCTGACTTTGTGGAAGAAGAGCATTTCTTCAAGGCTGTTCAAAAGGTCAAATTGAAAAAACCCGACATGATAAAGCATGATGAAGTTTCTTTCGAACTAGTGAATGAAGGAAGGTGCATTCAAATACTTCATATTGGAAGTTATGAGAATGAAGAACCGAATGTGATGAAGATTTTGGATCTTGCTGAAGTAGAAGGACTCCAGATAAATGGTTATCACCATGAGATTTATCTTAGTGATCCAAGAAAAACGGCAGAAGACAAATTGAAAACTATTCTTAGGTACTCAGTAAAATAAGTTGCTATGAAATCAGAATTTTTAGGATTAAGGACAGTCATTTACTCCGTATCAGACCTTGAGAAAGCGAAGGTGTGGTATTCGAATGCTTTTCACACTAAACCATATTTTGAGGCACCTACCTACGTTGGTTTTTCAGTGGCGGGCTATGAGCTTGGCTTGGTTCCGAGCAATTTAAAAACAGAAAATAAAACTGCCAATGTAGAAACTATGTGGGGAGTTCCAAATGTTGAGCAAGAACATAAAAGGCTGATTGATCTTGGTTGTATCGAACTAAATGAGCCAACTGATGTTGGGGGTGACATCATTGTTTCGAATGTAAAAGATCCTTGGGGGAATGTGATAGGACTGATATTCAACCCTCACTTTAAATTGCCTTGAATTCTATTGCAAATTTCATTATTGGTCTTAATGATAAGCAAAAAGCTATTGTAGTGTTTTTGCACCAGCGACTTACTGATCATCATGGTCTAAGACAAGACATGAAATACGATATCCCAATGTATGCTCAGAAGAAATGGATCTGCTATTTGAATCCCATCAAGAAAAATGGAATTGAGTTGGCATTTGTGAAGGGACATCTTCTATCCAATGAGCAGAAACTGCTTGATAGAAAAAAGAGAAAATATGTTGCTGGAATAGATGTTTATGATTTATCGCAGATAAGAGAAAAATTAATCGATGAGATAGTGCAGGAGGCTCTTTTATTGGATGAATTCTCACAATCAAACAGCACCTTTTTATAGCGGATATGATGCTGAAATTGACTTAAAAAATGAGTTTTGATCTGCTGTTTCTTATGGGTTATTTTCGACATAAATGAAGAGAGTGAAAATGTTGCAGGGATTGATATAAATAGCTATCTTTGCCATCCTTTTTGAAAAGAGCGATAGAAGACAATGAAAAAAGACATACACCCAGAATACAAAGAAGTAGTTTTCCTTGACACATCAAGTGAATTCAAGTTCATGACTAAGTCAACAATGACTTCAGATGAAACTATTAAATGGGAGGACGGAAATGAATACCCGTTAATCAAAGTGGAGGTTAGCTCTGCATCTCACCCATTTTATACTGGTAAGAAACTATTTGTGGATACTGCTGGTAGAGTTGAGAAATTCAACAAAAAATACAAGAAGTAAGATTCTCAAGAAAATTACTATTGAAGTCTTCAGGTTTCCTGAAGACTTTTTTTGTGCCTTTTAAAATTTATGTCTCGTCAGGTAGTTGCTTAATAAGGATAATTTTTCTCACCAGCTTCAATGGAAACGGACAAAAAGTTCTCTTTTGGAGGCAATGGGCATAAAAAATCAGCCATGTATGCACAGTATGGGTTATACGCCTTGTTAAAGTCAATTTCTATTCTATCGGATTTTCCAATCACTAAATCAAGATAGCGGCCACCGCCATATGTGCTTTCTCCACTCGTTTCATCGCCGAATGCTGTTAAGAATTGATTTCCGAATCCAAGAGGTTTTAGAATAAGAAGTGAATGCTCTTCTCCATTCAATTTGAAGCGAGCTCTGGCAAATTTGATGTATTTCACAACACTGCCATCACTGTTGGTGATGGAAACAACTTCTCGCTTGCTTAGTCGATCTAATGTTGCACTCACTTTAAATTCAGGTTTGACTGTGAAGAATTCAACCTCTTGATATGTC
>JBGCFL010000084.1:0-9033 GCA_045106975.1 Ekhidna sp.
AAGAGAAGGTCATATGCTTCCATTAAGTTTTTCCTTTACACACTGTTAGGCTCACTGTTTATTCTCGTGGTGATGATCGCTCTTTACATGAGTGTAGTTGATGCAAATGCCAATACATTTAGTTTGGTGAGTATGATGGATGGACTTTACGAGAACGGATCCATTCTTGATCCATCCTCCAAAGAATTACTATTTGGATACTCAGCTCGGGCCATTGCATTTGTATTCTTAATCATTGGTTTTGGAATCAAGTTGCCTATCGTACCTGTCCATACTTGGCTGCCAGATGCGCATGTGGAAGCACCAACACCTATATCAGTGGTATTGGCGGGCTTACTTTTGAAAGTAGGAGCTTATGGATTTTTTAGAATTGTCTACTCCATTTTTCCAGATGTAGCGGTTGATTTTGGTTGGCTAGTCGCCGTACTTGGTGTGATTTCTATTTTGTATGGAGGATTCAATGCATTAGCGCAAAAGGATTTAAAGCGAATGGTAGCTTATTCTTCCGTATCGCATATGGGATTTGTTTTAGTGGGCTTAGCTTCATTGAATGCGGAAGGATTCTCAGGTTCATTGTTTCACATGATTTCACATGGACTGATTTCTCCGGCACTGTTTCTTTTGGCTGGAGTTATTTATGAAAGAACAGGAAATCGGCAGATGGAAAATTTTAGCGGATTGGCTAGTAAAATGCCTGTCTATACATTTTTCGTAGCACTCTTCTTTTTCGCTGGATTAGGTTTGCCAGGACTATCGGGTTTTGTTGGTGAGTTAATGGTGCTTCTTGGAATTTTCAAATCATCATTATCTCTATGGATTGGATTACTGGCTGTTTCTGGAATAGCCGTTTCAGCAGCTTACTTTCTTTGGACTATTCAAAAAATGTTTTTTGGAAAGTACTTCGTAAGAGATGGAACTTGGGAAGGAGCAATAATTGATCTCGGGAAAAGAGAAAAGCTAATGTTAATTCCACTAGCCATTTTGGTTCTCATACTCGGAGTGTTTCCTCGTTTGGTTTTGGACTATTCAAACGAGACCATCAACTTCTTTATCCAGCACATTACTAGCTCTATGCCATGAGCATTCTTCAGCAGCTAACTGATATTCTAAACGATCTTCAATTGGTGAAGACAGAATCAGCTTTGATGATAGGAGCAATTGTTCTGCTCATTTCTGGATTGATTACTAAATCAAACCGTCTCCTAAAGGGAGTGTTTGCGCTAGTTATTGTAGCAGCTCTTTACTTCAATTCATTTGTAAATGAGACTGGTCTTGCACTTTCAAATGGAATCTTCATCTCGTCCATTTCTCAACAATTCTCCAATCTTTTTTTAATGACAGGATTGATTCTGTTGCTTTATGAAAGAGGTGAAAAGCATTCAGCTGAGTTTTACTTTTTCATATTGTCTTTGCTCATAGGAAGTGTGTTTATGATGAAAGCGAATAGTTTGCTCATCATCTATATATCCATTGAATTGGCATCTTTCGCTTCGTACATTTTAACTAATTTCTCTTTTAGAAAAGCGGCGCATGAAGCAGGTATTAAATACTTGCTTTTTGGAGCTGTGAGTTCGGCTATCATGCTTTTCGGAATTGGATTGATCTACGGAACAACTCATACATTCTATTTGCATGAGTGGCAGCTATCTATGTTTGAGACATTACTGCCTCAGGTTGGATTACTTATGTTTCTAATGGGGATCTTTTTCAAAGCATCTATTGTGCCTTTGCATATTTGGGTACCAGCTACATATCAATCAGCACCAAATGATGCAACTGCTTTTATGTCTATAGTGCCGAAATTAGCAGCTTTTATTTTGCTTTCTAGAGTAGTTCAAACGGGAATTTTACCTACTTGGATCATCAATGCATCTCTTAGTTTAGGTATGCTAACCATCATATTCGGAACCTTTGGAGCATTAAAGCAAGCCAATGTGCGGCGAATGATCAGCTTTGGAGCTATCGCTCACTCTGGATTTCTCCTTCCATTTGTTTTTATGAATAGTGAAACTGCTCTGGAATCATTTTGGTGGTACTCTTGTGTTTATGCTGTTATGAATTTGGCGGTATTCTATTTAGTTGATGCGTTTGAAAGACAAGCAATTTTCACTAGGAAAGATTATGCTAAATCATCTAAAGAGACTTGGATTGGAGTCGCAATGACCATCATTTTAGTATCTCTTATTGGACTTCCACCATTGGCAGGCTTTACAGGTAAACTTCTACTCTTTTCATCCTTGTGGGAGTTTTTTGATTTGTCGTCCAATCAACTTTATGTAGGATATCTGATAATAGCCCTTTTTGCGACCGTTATTTCATTATTCTTTTATTTACGTATTCCTCAAGCGATTTTTTTAACAAAAAGAGAAAATGAGGATATCATATCCTTCAATTTATCGACAAAAATTATTGCAACTCTCTTCGCAATGGTGTTGATATTATTGTTCTTTGTACCTCAGATATTACAGTAATGCATCATTTGCTTCATAGTGCCCCATGAGTGATCCAATTAAACACGAGTGCGGTATAGCGCATCTCAGATTACGAAAACCTCTTCAGTTTTACATTGATAAATACGGAACGCCTGCTTATGCAGCGAAGAAAATGTATTTGCTTATGAAAAAGCAACACAACCGTGGACAAGACGGGGTTGGTGTAGCTAGTATAAAAATTGACCTACCACCTGGACATAGATATATCAGTAGATATCGGACAATCAACAATAATCCAATCGAGGAGATTTTTGGTAAAATCAGTAAGAAATATCAAAAAGCGAAAAAAGATAAAAGTGGAGATGAAAATGATGCAGAGTGGTTGAAAGAGAACTATGCATTCACAGGGGAGTCTTGGTTGGGTCATCTTAGATATGGTACTCATGGCAAGAACAGCGTTGAAAATTGCCATCCTTTTTTAAGACAAAATAATTGGAGAAGTAGAAATCTCGTGATGGCGGGAAACTTCAATATGACCAATGTTGAAGAGTTATTCAATATTCTCGTAGGACTAGGCCAATTCCCAAAAGATAAAGTGGATACCGTCACGGTAATGGAGAAAATTGGTCATTTCTTAGATGAGGGAAATCAGTCCATTTTTGATAAATACAAAGACAATCTGAGTAACCATGAAATCACTCAGAAAATTGAAGAAGAGCTTGATTTTCAAAAAATATTAGAACGTTCGTGTCGTGATTTTGATGGTGGTTACACCATGGCAGGAATTGTTGGTTACGGAGCATCATTTGTTGCAAGAGATCCTGCTGGTATTCGTCCAGCATACTATTATACTGATGATGAAGTAGTGGTAGTCACTTCTGAAAAACCAGCGATTAAGACGGCTTTTGGGTGTGAGTATTCTGATATTAAGGAAATTCAGCCAGGTCATGCGTTGATTATCAATAAGGATGGAAGCTTTGGTGAAAAGCAATTTATTCAGCCCTTAGAGAGAAAGTCCTGCAGCTTCGAACGGATTTACTTTTCAAGAGGTACAGATCCAGATATCTATAATGAAAGAAGAAAGCTAGGGGAATTACTTGTGCCTCAAGTTTTAAAAGCGATAGGCTCAGATCTAAAAAACACGGTATTCTCTTACATTCCGAATACAGCGGAAACATCATTTTTAGGATTGATGAGAGGAGTGGAGCAATACTTAATTGCGAAACGGAAAGAAGTTATTCTAGAGCAAAAACCTTCAGCAGATTCAATTGAGGAAATGCTAAATTTTCAGCCAAGAGTTGAAAAATTAGTATTGAAAGATGCGAAATTGAGAACTTTCATCACAGATGATAGTAGTAGAGATGAATTGGTGTCTCATGTATATGATACTACCTACGAAGTTATCAATAAGCACACGGATACTTTAGTCATCATAGATGATAGCATAGTTAGAGGAACTACCCTTGAAAAAAGTATACTGACTCTACTGGATAGATTGGAACCTAAGAAAATAGTGATCGTCTCTTCAGCACCTCAAATTAGATTCCCTGATTGTTACGGAATTGATATGAGTAAAATGAAGGAGTTTACAGCTTTCAGAGCAGTGCTAGCACTACTAAAAGAACATAATAAAGAACATCTTTTAGATGAGGTTTTTGACAAATGCTTGGCCAGTCAATCTCACAAAAATCCTATTAATCATGTAAATGAGTTATATGCTCCATTTACATATGAGCAAGTATCCGAGAAGATTACCGAAATCGTGAAACCTAAAGGAATGAAAGCTGAAGTAGAAGTGGTTTACCAAACGGTAGAAAACCTCCACAAGGCTTGTCCTGATCATTTGGGAGATTGGTACTTTACTGGAGATTACCCAACCTCAGGGGGTAATAGAGTAGTAAATAGAGCTTTTATTAATTATATGAAGGGAGTTGAGGTAAGAGCTTACTAGGTTTAACACCTCGTTAACAATCATTAGTAATTCATTAACACCCATTTCGGGTGAATGCTTTTTCATTTGCTGAAAACAAATCACAAATGAAGAATCTATTATTTATCATCCTTTTAGGATTAGCCATTACTACAAATGGACAGGCTGTAAACAGAACGTTCGAACGAGTTAATGGATCAGTAAACCTATTGGGTGTAGTCACTCCAAATCGTCTTAGCGAAGCACCTTTCAACGAATGGTACTCCAATTCTTATGAAAGTCATGAAGTTGATACTGAGTCATTGGACGGAGTTGATCTGCCCGACTCTATTACTATTTTTATGGGCACTTGGTGTGGCGATAGTAGGAGAGAAGTGCCAAAATTCATCAGGATGCTTGAGTCCAGAGACTATGATATGAATAAGTTGAATATCATTTGTTTAAATACAGGCTTTCAAAACTATAAACAAGCTCCTGATAGGGAAGAAAGAGGGGTAGGTATTCACCGTGTCCCTACATTTATACTTCATGATGAGCAGGATGTGGAAATAGGAAGAATAGTAGAGGAGCCTGTAGTTTCTTTGGAAAAGGACTTTGCTCAAATAATGAAAGGAGAAGAATATGAGACAGCCTATCCAGTCGCTTTTGATATGATCAATAAGTTGAATAAGTATTCTTTGAAAGAACTTCGTAAAATGACTCAAGAGCTTATTAAAGAGTATCGAGAAAAATCAGTAAGTCGATCTGAATTAAATACTTATGGATACGTTCTATGGGCTTCTTGGGATCTGATGAAAGCAGAATTTGTGTTTGAATTCAATACTAAGCTATATCCTGAAGAAGCATACACACACAGTTCCTTAGCGTCATTTAAGTCGAGAATGGGGAACGATAAAGAAGCTCTAAAAAGTGTGAAAGTGGGTCTTAAATTGGAGCCTGAAAATGAAAGACTCATTCAAATGAGAGAAGATTTGGGTGACTAAAACCTGCAGAATAAGTATGGCAAAGTGATTCTTTGTCATACTTATTCTATTAATCCAACAATCCCTCTTGCACGGCAATGCGAACCATGCCTGCCATATTATTCACCTCCATTTTTTCCATGATATTCTTTCGATGAGTTTCCACTGTCCTGACAGCAATGAATAACTCTTCGGCAATATCTTTAGTGGATTTGCCACTAGCTATAAGCGTTAAAATTTCTAGCTCTCTTTCTGTGAGTAAATGAGTTTTTTTGCCAGATGCTGACGTGCTAATGGAGTCAACATTAGAAATAGCCATTTCCAGTGCTTTCTGAGAATAGAAATCTCTCCGTTGAGATACTGATGTCAAGCACTGTGTAAGTTCGAATTCATCTGTATTCTTGGAAAGAAAGCCATTCACTTTTAGTTTTTTGCATTGTTGCAGAAGTGATTGATCCATGTGCATAGAGATCACAATGTATTGCAATTGTTCATTTGCTTTTTTTAAGGATTGAATGAGTTGCAACCCATCAATTCCAGGCATGTCAATATCTGTGATGACAATGTCAGGCGAAATAATTGGTATTTTTTTCAATGCCTCAAGTGGATCGTTATAAACGGCTACAACTGCAAAACCGCTTTGAGAATCAATAATTTTTTTGAATCCTTCGCTTACCAATTGATGGTCATCTACTAGAACTATATTATGCATGATTGTCCAATGGGATGGAAAGTGAGACAAATGTTCCCTTATTTGAACTTGGTTCAAAATTGACTGACCCATTGATCATTTCAGTTCTGCTTTTAATGTTAATTAAACCATGACCTTCTTTCTGATTGGAGGCATCAAAGCCTTTACCATCATCTTCTACGAATACCAATAGATTGTTTCCTTTAGCAATCAGTTGTACACTGACCTGATTGGCTTCTGCATGTTTAATGATGTTATTTATCAATTCTTGAATGATGCGATAGACGCTGACTTCTATACGCTCATTAAATCGCTCATTGATTCCAGACTCCTCCAATGTGAAAGTAGTATTGGAATGCTGAAAAGCATTTTTCATTAAATCATCTATGGCTGGAATAAGGCCTTGTTCCATTAATGCTCTTGGCATCATTTGATGAGAAATGCTTCGAACTTCGTCAGCTGAATTTGAGAAAGAGCTAGCGATTTTAGCCAATTCCTTTTTTTGATCATCATCTTTTGATCGGTCAATGACTGAATTTAAAGAGAGTTTTAAAGCACTCAATTCTTGCCCTATTCCATCATGGAGGTCTTTACTTATTCTGCTACGCTCTTGTTCGGTAGCGTTAATTACGTTTTTAAAACCGTTTTCCTTTTCTATTGCTATTGCTTGCTTTTGTTTGTTTTTGATATGTGCGTAAAAGATAAATCCTAGTAATAATAGAAATCCTGCTCCAAAAGCAATTAGAATGATGGCGTTTTGTTGGTTGGATATGGTGGCCTCTTTGGTTTGAACTTCCAGCTCCTTTTCTATAATCTGTTGCTCTTTTTGAGCTGTTTCGTATTTTACTAAAATGTCATTGTAAGACTTCTGTGTTGCTTCACTCCTAATACTATCATTAATCTGATCATACAATTGATAGTATTTGTAAGCATTATCATAATCCTTGACTCTTGCAAAGGTTTCTGACATGCTTTCATAGCAATCTTCGAGATATTCGAAATCCTGATATTTTTTTCCTAGCTCAACTGCTTTGTTAAAAACTTTTATGGCTTCAAAATGAACTCCACTTTTTGCTAAAACATTCCCCTTTAAAGACAATGCTAAAGCATATCCTGCAATGTGATTGATAGAAAGTGAGCGTTCAATAATGATATCTGATTGTTTCAGGGCCTTCTCGTATTCTTCACCCTTCTCATGAGCTGATATCTGATTAAGTAAAGCATTAATTTCAATGAATTGATTATTGATTTCTTGTGACAGTTGTACACATTTCTTTGTGTGATAAAAAACGGAATCTAATAGTTCGAGCTGTAAATAAGCTGCACTGATATTCAAATGAGAAATAGCCAGACTTCTTTTATTTCCCGTATCGATTTTCAAAGCTTCCTTTGAATATTTAATAGCAAGGAGCCAATTTTCTAGGCCTAAGTAGTTTTTTCCAATGTTTATAAAGCCGTTTTGACGTAGTTGATTCGCATAGATAGTATCATCTAAATTCTTAGCTTCATTTTGTATTAGAATCAATAAATCAATTGCTTGCTTAAACTCAACTAAATTATTGAGTGCTACAGCTTTATTATTGTAAGCTCTCAACAGGAGAGATTGCCCAGGATACTGCTTTAAAAGAAAAATCGCTGAATCTGCATAATTTAAAGCATTTGAGTTTTGCTGCTTGGTTAGCTCCATAAAGGACATGTTGATATATACATTACTAACAGCACTATCCCTTTCTGGTATTGTTGCAAATGCATCTGGTGCTTTTACAGTAGCTAGATGTTTGTTATGATACAACTGAGCAGAATCAAACTGATACTTTTCTTCGAATCCAATTGCAATGGACTCAATAGTCTTAGTGATTACCAAAATAGAGGAGTCATTTGCCTTAAAATGATCTAATGAATTCTTTAAACTATCAAGTTGAATCTGCGCGTGAAGTGGACAAAAAACTACGAGGAGGACGATACTTAGAAGTTGCCGAAATTGCATGGTTAGGTGGATAATTTAGAATTCTAAAATACTAATTGATTCTATTTTTTAAAAGAAATACCAAAAAACCACGATGAGTTTGCCAAAAAACCACTAGAAATAAGACGACAGTCTAAAATGATTTTTGAGTTATCAAATTTTAAATCTCAAAGTCATGAAAAAATTATTCACATTGTCTGTATTAAGTATTTTCTCCTTCACCTTATTGGCTCAAAAGCTTGAACTAACGAATGTAGATTACAAACTGTCCAAAGAAGCTGCAAAATCGAAAAAGAGTGGTGCTTTTTCATCTGCTGGTACTTATTGGAATGAAGACAAAAGCAAGCTCTACCAGTTCTATGCTTTCACACCAAAGAAAAGTTCTACTACTATGGTAGACGTAGTTACAGTAGAAGAAAATGGGGAAGTAGCATCAGCTGAAACGGTAGAGTTTACGAAAGAAAACCTTAGTAAATACAATCTTGTGGAGCATGAAGCAGCTTCTCAGGATGCAAAGAAGGAGCTCGAAGGATTGGAAGTAGCTTTTTTGCGAAATCCAACCCTGGCAGGTGTGCCTAAGGTAATTAAAGGGACATTTGTAGATCGTTATCAAAATACGGATGCAGGCTCTATTTGGGTAGGTTTCAAATTCCAGAAGGAAGAAGAGCAAGAGCTTAATGATAAGTTTTGGAGTTATGTATCATTTCCGCTAGAGGATGAAGTAATTGCGAAAAACAGTCACTTGGTTGCTGCACCTTCTTTGCTCGGTAAAGTGGTAGAAGGATTTGGTCAGAGAGAATATTTTAATGCAAATGGTAAAGCATATGTAGTGGGGTTGAAAGCTACAGCGGGGACTAATGAATTTATTTCTGGAATCCTTAACATAGCTGATGGAAGTTGGGATAGTAAGCACACCATAGATGTAGGAATGAAAGCTGCGGCTGCCTATGGATATTTCAGACACGATAATGGAAATGTTTCCGTTTTGATCAACAGCAGAGAGGAGAAAAAATATGCTATACTCTCGCTTGATCCAAAAGGAGCGAAGTTGA
>JBGCFL010000085.1:0-7727 GCA_045106975.1 Ekhidna sp.
AAAATTTTCTTCAGATCATCTAATGAATCATATTCTTGATGGAACAGAACTGAAATAGGGGACACTAAATCATCCGTTGATACGGCTAGAAGAAATCCAGTATCCAGATGAGGGGTTTTGTTAACTAGATAGATTGACTTATGATAGTCGTAGTTGTTTCTGTATTTATGATGATGAATGATGGATTCAAAACCTTCTAAGCGCGGGAATATATCTCGTAGATCAAATCCTTTAGGCGTGAATACTTTAGAAACATTTCTACATCCAAGACCAAAATAAGAGAAAATGTCCAAGCCTAGGTTTTTGATATCCTCCTCGGATTCCTTTCCATTTAAAACGGCTACCGATGTACGATTCTTTCTAATGATATTTGGTACTCCTCTGAAATAATATTCAAAGTACCTAGCAGTATTATCACTACCTGTAGCTATTACCGCGTCTACGTTGTTAAGCTTCTCTCGTATTTCAATGTTTTTCTTAAACCGAGGCTCTACTTCTAAAATCCATTCAATAATTGTTCTAGTGAGAATTTCATCGTCAGAACTTGGTTTGATGGCTACAAAATTTCCTGAAAGAAGAACACATAATAGATCATGAAACCCAACGAGAGGAATATTTCCAGCCATCACAATACCTACTATCTTAGGTACATCTGTTTTTAGCTCGTATCTATTCGTCCATTCTCTTAGCTTGTCTTCATCTAGCATGTGTGCTATTCCTTCCAGTGCATTTTTAACACTTTGCTCAGTGAACCATCCATTGTGATTCTTGGCTGTTGTTGATAGTTCAGTCAATTCATCATCAGTCAAACGTTCTATTTTTTGTCTGAGTTGAGAGAAAGCTTCGATTTTGCTAGTCAGATTCATAAAATTTTAAATTTTCTCTGGCATAGCCAGTGGGATGCAAACTTATTGCGATTAATTTTGTTGGAACAATTAGAACTAGATAAAAAGGCTTTTTCAATGGCGATTATTATAACCGACGAGTGTATCAACTGTGGAGCGTGTGAACCTGAGTGTCCAAACACTGCCATCTATGAAGGTGGGGTAGAATGGAAATGGGCTGATGGTACTGATCTGAAGGAAATAGAGATGGAAGATGGCTCTAAATTGGATGCCAAGGAAATTCAGGAACCTGTCTCTGATGAGTTCTATTACATTGTTCCAGGAAAGTGTACTGAGTGTACAGGTTTTCATGAAGAACCTCAGTGTGCAGCTGTATGTCCAGTAGATTGTTGCGTTCCTGATCCTGATTATGTGGAAGAAGAGGAAGAACTAGTGGCGAAGAAGGAATGGTTGCATCTTTAATATGAGATTCACCTGCTATAAGGGGAATCAAGTTTTTTTATTCAGTCAGTATTTTAGCATCCATCAAACAATTGCTTTTTTAATTAAACGGCTTTAATTGACCAATTAACATGGTAAATAAAAAAATGTTAGTGGATGAACGCCAACGTAACTTGGGCAACTTTATGGTTGGAAGACTTCTTCCATTTAAGGGTAAAAGACAAGTAGGTCCTTTACATTTATAGACCACATGGGGCCAGCTGAAATGGGCGATGGTAAGTACATAGATGTTAATTAACATCCTCACATAGGTCTCTCCACTTTAACTTATCTTTTCAAGGGAGCCATTCATCACAAAGATAGCACTGGAACAGAGCAGATTATTAGACCTGGCGATGTGGGATTTATGACTGCTGGAAGTGGAGTCACGCACACGGAGAGGACACCTGCTGAAATGAGAACTGCAGAGAAGTACATGATGCATGGCTATCAAATATGGGTGGCACTTCCGAAAGAGAAAGAGGAGATGGAACCAAGGTTTGATTTTTTCAAGTCATCTCAACTTCCTAAATGAGAAGAAAATGATCTAAAACTTACTTTAGTAGCTGGTGAAGCATTCGGACGAAAATCTCCTTTGGTTGGATATTCGCATCTATTTATGATGGATGTGCTAGCAGAAGAAACAGCAGAATTATATCTTGCTGACAAAATTGAAGGAGAAGTAGCTTTCGTTATTGTTAATGGCAGAATTGTTGACGATGGTGAGTTTGTAGAACAAGGACAAATGTTAATCAGCAAGACAAATGAAGAATGCTGTATTACCCTAGAGAAAGGAACGCGATTGCTTTTGTTTGGAGGAAAACCACTGGGTGAAGAACGATTTCTTCTTTGGAACTTTGTGTCGTCTAGTAAAGAAAGACTACAAAAGGCAAAAGCTGATTGGCAGGCTAAGCGCTTCCCCAAAGTGAATTAAGATGAAACGTATATTCCTTTTCCTTAATACGCTTTGAATAGTGGCTGTATTTACTGTTTCCTTTTATTGGGTATTAACTTTTTGCCTCCTCTTTTCAATTTTCATCATTGTATTTCAGTTAGTGAAATTAGACTTTTGAATAATTTCTTCTATTATTAACATAGTTTAACAAATAACTCATTATTGTTGCGATATTAACGCATACCCATGAAAAAAACTTTACTATCATTTTTTTTAGTTCTATTTCATCTTTCAATACTATCTCAAATAGTAGATCCAAGTTTTAGACCTATTCTAGAAGGCCTTCCTGAGATAACTGTCTTGAAGAATTTTGATAATGATAAACTTTTAGTGGCAGGTACATTTACTTCCGTGCAAGATATTCCAATGGAAGGGGCTGTGCTATTAAACACTGATGGTACTATTGATAGCAACTTTTCTAATGAAGTGATTTCAACGGGGTATCTTCTTGATGCGGTATATGACTCAGAAAGTAATAAGTACTACGTGAGTGGGAATTTTGACAACTTTAACGCTGTAATTCGATTAAATTCTGACGGAACTTTAGATGATACTTTTAATTTAGCTACCAATTTCAATTCAGTGAGCCATCTTGGATTGCAAAGTGATGGTAAACTAATTGTTGTTTCTAGTAGTTCAGATTTAGGAATTGCTCGATTAAATATAGACGGTAGTCTTGACGAGTCTTTTAACAACAGTACTGGTTTTAATGAAGCGAATTCTCTCAGCAGTGATTTAAAAATTCAAAGTGATGATAAAATATTGTTTGGAGGAGATTTTACTTCCTTTAACGATGAGTCAATAGCTAATTTGATAAGGCTAAACGCTGATGGTTCTATTGATGATCTTTTTGATTTTGCAGGATCACTAACAGCCTCTTCTGGAAACCCATACATTAATTCTGTATTACCTCTTTCTAACGGAGACATTGTGTTGGCCGGAAGCTTTGATGCTATTTATGGTACAGCTGCTAAAAGTTTAGGAAGAGTAAATTCTGATGGTAGTCTTGAAACGTCATTTGTACTACCTGGTCCAGGTGCTAATTTATTTGATAGGTCAGTTAGAGCAATCTTAGATCAAGATGAAAAAATTCTGGTATCTGGAATCAATTCTGGTATTGATGATTATTCATTACTTAGATTAACTAATGATGGAGTACTTGATCAAAGTTTTAATACTGGAACTATAGAGCTCAATAACTCACTGGGGTACCTGCTGGATCCTTTTATGGCGATTAGTGAGTCAGGAGAGATTTATTATTCAACATTTTACACACACTATGATGGTCACTTCTCTCAAGGGCTTTCCAAACTTGATGTATCTGGAAATGTGATGACTACCTACAACGCTGATATTGGAGGCAAGGCCTCTGTGAATGTTTCCAAGATAATGGATGATGGTAGTGTATTCATTGGAGGAAATTTTACCTCTGTTAATAACCTTTCAATGAGTTTTTTCGCAAAGCTTTTGGCAGATGGAACAGTTGATACTGATTTTATGGAAAACGTCGGGGAAGGACCTGATCTTACAGTCGCTACGATTGAGAATGATAACAATGGGAATATTCTAGTTGGAGGCGGATTTACAAATTTTAATAACGAAAACACAGGATTGCTCGTAAGGCTTTCCAATGAAGGGATAAGAGATGTAGGTTTTAATCCTCGCGTCTTCCCAAGATTTGTAGGTCCCGGAGTTCATGACCTTCTGATAACGGATAGTAATCATATTTTTGTTGGCGGATTGTACTTATCAGTAGATAATCAAGCTTTACATGGCCTTACAAAAATTAATGACGATGGTAGCCTAGATAATACATTTGATTTAGGACTGTCTAATGAGTCTGACGTAAGTAATATTCAATTGCTATCTGATGGGTCACTTTTTTATTCAGGAAACATTGGATTTAGAGAGGGTGTTATTTTAGGTAAAGTAGATTTAATGGGAAATGCAGATGCGGACTTTAAAACAACCTATGATTTTTCAGATATAAGTATTGGAGCTACGGCAATCGTACCAGACACTGAGGGTATTCTTGTTTCTACTTTTAGTGACAACAATTATAAACTCATTCAATTTGAATCTGATGGAACATTTAAAGATGACATATCAGTAGGAGTAACTGGTTCATCAGGTATTTCATCCATTCTGCCTCTAGACTCTGAGAATATCCTGATCGGAGGACAGTTCAATAGAGTAAATGGTGTAGAATCTCCTGGCTTTGCCAAAGTAAGTCTTACAGGAAGTATTGATCAAGATTTCAATTATGGCTTTGTAGAGATAGGAAATTTTTCAGGACCATCAGTGTCGAGTATCAATGATTTAGGTGATTCAAAATATTTAATTTCCGGAAATTTTTCTAAGATTGATGGTGAGGATGTAACAAGTTTAGCGATAATAAACACAGCAGTGCCCAAAGCTCCAACGAGCTTAACGGCTATTTTTTCTTTTGCGAATGGAGTTTCTCTTTCTTGGGATGATAATTCCAATATAGAAACTGGTTACGAGTTGTATAGAAAAGCATCGGATGGGGAGTTCGAGCTTTTGAGTTCATTGAATGATAATCAAAACACATATGAGGATATAGATGTATTGCAGGCAACAAGTTATACTTACCGAGTTAAAGCAATAAACGGAGATTTAGCTTCTAGTTATTCAGAAGAAGTTGAACTAGAAACTGATATGCTGATTGCTCCAACTGGGCTTAACATTGAATTTGGTTTCACTACAGGGATCACACTTTCGTGGATCAATAATTCTGATTCTGAAGAATCAATCACTGTCTTGAGAGCACTGGATGGAGAGGATTTTCAAGTACTTGTAGAACTGGATGCTCTTCAGCAAGCATACGAAGATATTACAGTTAACTTAAATACGACTTATACATATGCTTTAAAAATCGAGACGGGGTTATTTGAAGTATCTTCTGAGACTTTAGTGTACACAACTCCTGAATCTGCAATGTTGCCAGTGCCACAACTTAACCTCGATGAGAGTGGTGAGACAGCAAATCTCAATTGGGATTATGATGTGCCTGAAATTTTGGGTTTTGCCGTTTATAGTTCTGAAGCAAACAGCTCAGAATTTGAATTATTAGCGGAAACCTCAGAGAATGAATACTCTTTACCCAATCTTCAGCAAGGTGTGCAGTACACTTTTAAGATTCAAGCCTTAAATGCATTTGAATCCTCTGAATTTTCTAATGAAGTCACTTTCTTAATTTTAGGCGTAGATGATTCAGAATCAGAGTACTTTAAATTGTATCCAAATCCTGTCAAGTCAAAATTTCAAATTGTATCTCGTTTTAGTGAAGGGGATTATGAAATAATGGATATAAATGGTAGACGATTAAAACAGGGAAGTATTCAGCAAAGTACCGATGTTAGCGATCTGTCGAGTGGAATGTATTTGGCTAAAATTTACGTTAACAATAAAGTGATTATTAAGAAATTCGTAATTAGTAGAGAATGATACTCAAGATTTTGTTTTTTGGATACTAATTAAATAGTTAAATGATTTATAAAAAATCAGTAAAGGCTACCATCTTTAATGGTAGCCTTTACATCACTTTATTGTCTTCCTTTTGATCAAATACGACCCGAGAATTTTATCAAACGAGTCATTTGTATTGACAGGCACGAAATCAACTTTCATCATTCCACATTTTATCTTCAAATTCTGATAAAAATCAGTCATTGATTTCTGGTATGATTCTTTGACGTCATGTGGATTCACCTTTATAGATTCATTGGTTTCCAAATCAATAAACCTGTAAGGTCTGTCTTCAAAGTCAAAATTCAACTCGCTAGAATATTCTGAGACATGAAACAATATGACCTCATGCTTATTATGTTTTAGATGTTGTAAAGCATTTAGTAATTCAGCTTCTTCGGAATCTTGAAACATATCTGTAAATAGAATGATAAGCGATCGTTTATGTTCTTTCTCAGCAATTTCGTGTAATGCATCGGTGATATTAGTAGTGCCTTTTGGAGTGTCTGATTGGAGATCAGACAAAGTGGTTAAAATCGTATTTAAATGAGCTTGAGTGCTTCTGAGAGCAGTTTCAGCTTCTATTTTATCAGCGAAGACTGTGACACCAACAACGTCCCTTTGTTTTGTCAATAAGTAGGAGAGTGCAGAGGCTGCAAAAACGGCAAACCTTAATTTGTCCTTTGTCTTTTTTGGATAATGCATTGATCCTGAATTGTCAATTAATATCCGGCATCTAAGATTCGTTTCTTCCTCATATTGTTTGGTGTACAAACGATCAGTTCTTGAAAAAACTTTCCAATCAATATGTCGTGTGCTTTCACCAGCGTTATACAGTTTATGTTCTGCGAACTCTACAGAAAATCCGTGGTATGGGGATTTATGGAGACCAGTAATGAAACCATCTACCAATTGCTTAGCAATGAGTCCAAGGTTATCAAATTGAGCTATTTCTGCAAGATTGGATGCCATAGTGTTATTATAAGCTTCTAAGAAAAAGTAGCTAGGGATTGAAGTTTATACCTTCGTCCCATGTGCTTCATGTTATTTTACCTTAATACTAAACCTACTTTTGTAGAAAAAAGATATAAAGGTTTATATTTAGCCCGATTTTAAAAATTAAAATACACACCTAACACAAAGTTTTGAAAAGTGGAAGAGAATAACGATCACGGGAGAGATGAAATTTATTCAGAGAGAGTAAAGGCAGGAAAACGCACTTACTTTTTTGATGTAAAAGCGACACGTTCAAATGACTACTATTTGACGATTACGGAGAGTAAGAGAAAACCAAAAGATGACGGTTTTTTCTACGAGAAGCATAAAATTTTCTTATACAAAGAGGATTTTAACAAATTTGTGGACGCACTGAACACCACGGTGAATCATGTGAAAGAAGAACTAATGCCGGAAGTAGACTTTACTCAGTTTGATCGAGAGTATGAAGGCAATACTGAATCAACAGACTCCAACGTATCGGATTCAGATTCTGACCTTAAGTGGGATTAAGAAATTTACTTTTTTAAAGTAAGTATGAAGAGGAAACTTCCTGACAATGTTAGGAAGTTTTTTTATTTATCATCTTTTTCAGTAAAAATCCAAAGTGCCAAATTAGAAATTTGTTAGCAAAAGGATTCTTAACTATCGTAGAGCATGCTCTTTAATTTTATGTGTTCAAACTCATAAGAATCACCTTATCAGTTTACAAAATTTTTCTACTTTTATAGAGAGGTCAGTAGGAGTCTCAATGGCGATGATTTCGTTAGGTCCAGATCGCAGTGAGACGGTGATGAAGAATATTTAAATAAAGTTCAGTAAATAGGTCGTTTAGATTGGATGGTTTATATACTTTTGCGTTCCGCTTTTGGGAGATGCCTAAAGCTGTTTTAGATTTGAGATGTTGGCTGTGTTTAGAAAGCGATTAGGCGAAAAAAATAAATTTTATTTTTTTAAGTTTT
>JBGCFL010000086.1:0-19311 GCA_045106975.1 Ekhidna sp.
CGTTGTACGTAATTTCCAAATCAACTGGAAAAGCCATGCGGTCAGCTTTGTAATAAAAGATGACTTAAAAACAATTAAAATTTATATTTCAATGTTGCACCAAAGGTTCTTGGAGCTCCGTAAAAAGCTTCGGTTAATCCAAATGAATTAACTCCACCTTGAATCACAGCTTCGTCCGTTAGGTTTTTACCCCAAATCATAATTTGGTATTTCTCTTTAATCGTTATCCCAACATTAGCTGATAGTAATGAGAAAGCAGATTGATATAAAGCTGCTGTATTTTGAGGATCATGAAAAGTACCATCTTGATAGCTATAGTCAGCTCTTACATCGAGCCTTAATTCTTTGGTAAGCTGTGGAGAAAATCCTGCACCAATACCAAATTGAGATGCTGGTGTTTTCTCATACGCAGATTCTAAAGTTAATCCAGAAGATGGATTAACAATTGTGTATCGAGCATCTGTTAAGCCTGCAAATGCATTTACATAAAAGTTTTTTCCAATTCTTGTTGTTATTTCTAATTCAATCCCTAAAATTTCTCCTTTCACTCTGTTTTGAATGAGTACTTCTTCGGCAGTAACAGAGTCCGTTTGTATTTCTGCTATATCTGTTATGAAACCAGAAAGATTTAGGCGCGAATTTTTTCCTAAGTCACTTTTCATACCTATCTCAAGGTTTCTAGCTGTTTCAGGATTATACATTTGAATCCCCTCTGCCGATTGGCTTGGTTGTGCACTAAATCCTCCACTCTTAAAGCCATGCGCAAAATTCAAATACGTTAATAAATTTTCTGTAGCCTGATATTCCAATGCAAAATGACCTGTTATCATACTCCAATCTCCTTCATTAACGGTATTCTCAGGAACAATGTAAGCTCCGCTGGCAATTTTTTGATGGGTCGCAGTGAACGTTTTATCATCATTGGAGAATCTCAAACCTCCTGCTACTGTCCATTTTTCAGAAAAATCATAAGATAGGTTCAGATATGCAGCTAAGTTGTTATTCTCTGAACTATTGTCTATGCTCCTAGTGAAATCCAATTCTTGATTTGCCGGGTTATTAGCTCCACCATAAGAACCTTCAACTTCCGATTCATCCGCTGCTTCTAAAGCTTCATACAAGCCAGAGGCATCTTCTACCAATCTGCTTTCCTCAGTGCTTTCAGTCATATAATAAGCACCTACTAACCAGTTGAATTTAGATGGTTTCTTATTGTAAAATTGTAGCTCGGCACTCGTAGAAATGGAGCTAAATTCTGTAGATGATTGTAAAAAGTTTATTGGGCTATGATCTCCATCTTTTGCAAAGCTGGAGTTCATATTTCTATGGCCAATAATTAATTTACTTTCCGCCTCTCCTAAGTCTAGTTTTGCAGTCCCGTTCACTCCAAAGGCATCTAGGTTATTGATGCTTGCGCCTGTGGCATTTGTTTGGTAAGGAGCTGATGTAATCACATTAGAAAAAGGATCAACACCCAATAATTGCTTGTAAATCCCTGCAAACTGGAAAGCACTAGAATCGGCTGCTACCAAAGAGGAAGCCATTGACCCTGCCTCGGTTCTTGTGTAATCAAATCCCAAGTCAAGCACCAGTTTATTAGTAGGCTCAGCTCTTAATTTACCTCTTAAAAACAAGGTGTTATCATCTCCTTGAGCCTGTGAATCGTCTAAAACTCTTTTGGTATAACCATCTCTTGATCTATAGACTGTACTAATATTTGCGGCTACTTTATTACTGATGGGAATATTGGCACTTCCTCTAAATTGAAGTAAATTGAAATTTCCACCACTGATTTCAGCAGAACCAAAAAGAGAATCCATTAAAGGAGTAGCTGTGGTGATATTAATAGCTCCACCAATAGTGTTTCGTCCGAATGTAGAACCTTGAGCTCCTCTTAATACTTCAACTTGCGAATCTTGCATTTCAAATAAAGTGCCTATCGTACGTGGTATGTATACACCATCTATATACAACCCAACTCCAGGATCTGATGTACCACTATAATTACTTTGACCAATTCCTCTAATAAAAATTGAATTTCCAAAAGCCGCCCCACCTTGTCCGTTGTTTATAACTAAGTTGGGTGTAAATCGGGTAATATCTGTTAATTGAGTAGCGTTTCCATCTTCTAATTCTTTAGCTGTAAAAGCAGTTAACGAAAACGGTACAGACTGAGAAAGTTCAGAAACTCTTCTGGCAGTAATTTCCGTATCTACTAATGTTGAGTCTGTGTCAGAATTTTGAGCAACAAGGGTGTTGGATGACATTATCAAAATACAAAATGAAAAAACTAAAGTCTTTACTTGGGAATAGTTCAATATATTTTTCATGGCATTAATTTTAAATGATTTTACTTGATATAAGTATTGGACAAAATTCAGTTTGATGGAACTGAAAAAAAATAAGATAGATTAAGAAAGTAGATCTTGATAGCGCTACATATACTGACTAGTGATCATCATGACCTTGCCGAAAGGGCTATTTCATATACTTGAATAGGATGTATTAATCTTTTGAAAGAAATAATTATGTTACTATTTCAAATATTAAATTAAGGAGAAATAACTACGTACAACAATGTTTAAAAATGCATCAAAACGCATTTTACACTAACAGTAGACACAATAAATCAGAATAAAGAAACACTTCAAAAATGAGAAAGTACAATAGCATTTTTCTAATACTGTCTCTGTTTGCATTGACTAACTGCACAGCACAAAGAGATTTGGAATTTAAAACCATATTAGATGCGACTAAAACATGTGAAAATTCAGCAATGTTTGCTGAATTCATTAAGCCTTATGGATTTTGTTTTTTAGAGAAAAAAGAGATGTCAACATTTACCTATTATACTCACTTCAAATGTGGAACTTCCGAAATTGGACAAGAGGGAATAAGAGTAAACTTTTCAGAGTCTAATGATGGTTCATTAAATTCTTCTTTTTTAACAAGGAACGAGGGTATGGTTGCTAATTTCAACAAAGAACTGGAGGAATTCAATTTTATGGAAACTCAGGAAAATGTTGACTTATCAAGAGAAAATGCTAAATGGTATATCTCTGACAAATTCCCTGGAATATTGATATTATGGGAATACAATATTGATGAAAATGGTCAGAAGGTTTGGCATATAGGATTTGTATGGAATATTCCTGAAAATTAAATACTGTTACTGACACAGTATGTGCTATACTAATAAACTCTAATGCAACTGAATTATTTAAAATGGACTTTAAAAATCTTAAAACGAAAAATCTAGAGAAAGGAACAGTACTATTAAGTCCTGGGCAAAAATGTAACTACGGGTACAGAGTAATAAGCGGCTGTCTTAAAAGCTATGTCTTAGATAGTTCTGGGAAAGATCATATCTTACAATTTGCTCCTGAAGGATGGTTCATTTCTGATTTGGAAAGCTTCACAAAACAGACTCCCAGCAAAATATTCATTGACGCCATTGAAAACTCAGAAGTTCAAATGATTGGTAAAGAGGCCGTGCCGAGTTTTGAGGAATTGGATCATGAATGGCAAGTAGAACTAGGACTGAAATTCCGCAATAATCTTATTGCTTCAAATAACCGGTTGATTTCTCTTCTAAGTGGAACAGCCGAAGAAAAATATCTGGAGTTTACACAAACTTACCCTGAACTAGTCCAAAGACTACCGCAAAAGCTAATAGCCTCTTATTTGGGAATGACGCCCGAACACCTAAGTTATACCCGTGGTAAACTAGCCAAGAAGAGGTAACAGCATTTCTTAAGATATCTTATTTTTTATCCATCCAGCCTTTTGGACCTTTGTCTTATAAAATTTAAAGACATGGAACAAAAGAAAAACAAAGCAATGCATATCACACTATGGGTTGCACAAGGATTATTAGCAGTTATGTTTATCATGGCTGGGTTTATGAAAGCTTTACAACCAGTAGAAGCCCTATTGGAATCATTACCGTGGGTAGCTTCCACACCGCTTGTACTGGTAAGGTTCATTGGCGTTAGTGAATTACTAGGAGGTATAGGTCTATTACTGCCAGCCATTCTACGAATCAAGCCATTTTTAACTATCTGGGCAGCACGAGGCATTGGTGCTATCATGCTCTTAGCAGCCATCTTTCATGGATCAAGAGGAGAGTTTGAAGCAATAGGATTCAATGTATTCATGTTGGCCATAGCACTCTTCATCGCTTGGGGAAGAAGTAAAAAAGCACCGATCGCAGCAAAATAAATAAACGTTTCTTCATCATTCGTGGCTCAATGTTGCTCATGATGTGATTATTAATTTAAAATATAAGACAATGAAAAAAGCAAATATTCTGACAGCAATAGTAGCAGTCGTAGCACTCTCAGCCTTCACAATCAAAACATCCATCGATTGGGAGATTAGTGACGACTTTTCTATCAAATTCACCAGCGAAGATCCTACTGGCGTCTTTACCAAAATGGATGGTGATGTTTCCTTTGATCCGGACGATTTGCAGAGTTCAAGGTTCGACGTAAAAGTAGATGTAAGCTCCATTAACACGGGCAGAGGCATGCAAAATAAACATGCTGTAAGTGACAAGTGGTTCGATGCAGAGCAATACCCTACCATTGATTTCACTTCTAAGAGCTTTGCTAAGACAGCTAATGGATATGAGGTGACTGGCACGTTGCAATTGCACGGTATTGCTAAAGAATTCACCATGCCCTTTACTTTCGAAAATGATGTTTTCAGTAGCAGTTTCACAATCAACAGGCTTGAGTACAACATTGGCGACATGAAGGGAATGTCAAAAAAAGTACCTGAGGAGTTAACCGTAGATATTTCAGTTCCAGTAACTAAAAAGTAGGTAGATGAAAAAGATATTTGTACAAGGATTGGTAGCAGGCGCACTTTCATCATTAGCTGGTGTTGTTTACTTCAATATTTATCAAGGCACCTTACTCACCGAGTTTGATAGGATCATCAACATGGGATCCATTGTTGGAGCCTCTTTCATTGGCTGTATGCTCATAGCACTTGGCTATCTGGCCTTGTACAAATTGAATAAGCCCAACTTTCAAGGCTGGCTTAATGTATTGATCTGTCTTCTTTCATTTGTCAGCATTATAAGCCCTATAGGAATGGCCTTGCCGCTGGATATTGAGTTTCCGGAACTTTTCCCTGGCTTAGTCGTGCCCATGCACTTCTTCCCAGCTCTGGCCTACTTCACAATTCAACCATTTTTCAAAAAATGAAAAAATACATATTTGTTTTAATAGCGCTATTTATAAGCATAACTAGTGCCCTCGCACAAGAGTGGGAGACCGATTTTGCTAAAGCAAAACAGGTCGCTTTGGATGAAAATAAGGTCATAGTACTGGTATTTCAAGGTTCAGACTGGTGTGCTCCTTGTATTCGGCTAGATAGAGAAATTTGGAGCACGGAATCTTTTCAAGCTTACGCGAAATCCAATTACGTGATGCTTCAGGCTGATTTTCCTCGAAGAAAACAAAACGCGCTACCCGAAGCACTCGCAGAAGCAAATGCGAAATTGGCCGATGAGTACAATAAGAATGGTGTTTTCCCATTTGTAGTGGTCATGAATCACAAAGGAGAGGTTTTGGGAGAGACCAGTTATAAAAAGACTACTCCAGAAGCGTACATTAAAGAACTGAATAGCTTCATAAAATGATATGAAAGCTCTTCTATCCATCGTTTTCATACTCACATTGACGGTATGTGATGCGCAGCAAGCATACAAGCACACGCTTAAGCTCATGGGCAGTCGTTTTGACATTACCGTAGTTGCTCAAGATTCTGCTAGCGCGAATGAATACATTGATCTTGCCATCAAAGAGATTTCGCGGATAGAAAAATTGATCTCTTCCTGGAATGAAAATTCTCAGACCTCCAGAGTCAATAAATACGCAGGTATTGAGCCTGTGAAAGTAGACGTAGAACTTTTCAACCTTATTGAGAGGGCTATGGCAATCTCAAAATTGACTGACGGGGCTTTTGATATCAGCTACGCTTCCATGGATCGAATCTGGAAGTTTGATGGTAGCATGACTGAAATGCCCCCTAAAGCAGAAATCATTCAGTCAATAAAGAAAGTCGGTTACGACAACATCATTCTAGATAGTGAAAACCGCACCGTTTTTCTCCAAGTCGAAGGAATGAAAATAGGCTTTGGAGCCATTGGCAAAGGATACGCAGCAGACATGGCCAAAAAATTACTGATTTCTAACGGAGTTGTTGCTGGTATTATCAACGCCTCTGGGGACATGAACACATGGGGCAAACAGCCTGATGGTAGCGAATGGAAGGTAGCGATTACCAATCCGCTCGATAAATCGAAGAGCTATGGTATGCTTCCAATCACAGACGGGGCGGTTGTGACCTCTGGCAACTATGAGAAATATGTTTCTATAGGAGGAAAACGCTATTCGCACATCATTGACCCGCGAACAGGCTACCCATCCAGTGGTATCATCAGCGTGACAGTGTTTGCGCCACAGGCAGAGTTGGCAGACGCTTTGGCTACCTCGGTATTTGTAATGGGACAAGAAGTAGGATTGGATCGTATCGACCAACTGCCCCGAGTAGAATGCATCATCATTGATGATGAGGGCAACATTATTAAATCAAAGAATATAGAAATAGACAAGTTATGATAAAGAAACTAATGGGCGTAATCGTAATGACTATTGCATTGGGTAGTTGCACAGTAGTCAAAGAATACCAAAAAGTAAATATTAATGACCCTGACATGGCGCTATCTGATAAGCCGTGCGATAGAAACCTCACGACTATGCATGCTTACAGAGAATCTGCTGTGGGTGCCAATGGAGGAAAAACTGGCGGTGGCTGTGGCTGCAACTAAAATCTGGATACAATATGAACAAAATGAAAATATTCGCAATAACTGTTTGCTCATTGGTCAGTTTGGCCAGTTTTGCGCAACAAAATCAAGACTCTATCAAAATCTATAAAAAAAGAGTCCTTGAAAATAAGGAGGTAGATATTCTATTCAGCTATTTCAGTCAAGATGGAGACAATGCTGCTGTTTCCGGAGGTAGAGGAACAGAAGAGTTGACTGACTTTACCACCACCTACATTATTTCCATTCCACTCAACGATGATGATGTACTAGCTATTAGTGCAGGAATATCTGCATATACTTCTGCCTCTTCCAGCAATGTAGATCCATTCGATGAAGGCGAAGCTGATGCCTTTCAAGCTTCTAGTGGTGCCTCTAGTGGGGATGTTTGGTCGAACCTGACAGGAAGCTATAGCCATAGTTCGGATGATCGCAACACCATTTGGTCAGCCAATGCCTCCATTTCTAATGAGTATGACTATTTCTCTGTTGGAGTTGGAGGGTCTTTTACTAAGCTCTTTAATCAGAAAAACACCGAATTGTCGATCCATGGAAATGCATTTTTTGACAATTGGACTACTATTTATCCAATGGAGCTGAGACCTTTCGGAAATGAAGCAGATGGCTTGAGTAACAGCCTTTTTACAGGAAACACCATAACTGGAAACACCAATTACAATCCGGTATTCAATGAATTTGAAAATACGAGTAGAAATACATACGCATTAGGATTGGGTTTTTCTCAAATCTTACATAAAAACGTACAAGGTTCTCTAGCATTAGATTTTGTGCAGCAAGATGGATTACTAGCGACACCCTTTCAAAGGGTATATTTCAGAGATGTAGCAGATTCTTTTATAGACAATTTTCAACTTGCAGATGCCAACGAACGACTGCCAGACAGTCGATTTAAAGTAGCAATGGGTGGTCGCCTCAATTGGTACATAAGTCAAGTGGTAACTATGAGAACTTTTTACAGATACTACAGCGATGATTGGGGGATCGATTCACATACAGCAAGTATAGAGCTACCGATCAAAATATCTAGAGCGTTCACGGTGTTTCCATCTTACAGGTTTTACAATCAGACAGCAGCAGATTATTTCAACCCTTTTGAGACGGCACTATCAACAGATGAGTTTTATACCTCAGATTTCGATTTATCCAATTTCTCAGCCAATCAGTTCGGGTTTGGGGTTTCTTATACAGACATTTTCACTAAAACCAGAATAGGAAAATGGGGAATCAAGAGCATTGATTTGAAGTTTTATCAGTATAACAGAAACACCACATTCAGCTCCAGTATGATTACCGGGGGAATTAAAATTGTAAAGGATTAAATAAGTGATCTTTAAAAGGAACTGCAAAGATCTGGGGAGAACGATAAAATGCACAGAAAAAAATTCCTAAAAACAATCCTAGGTGCTTCGCTTTTCACCTCTATAGATGGATTTGCATCTATCGCACACATTATTTCAGATATGAATAAAGAACAACAGACTTCAGAGAAGTTTGCTTCATTTGGAGCCATACATCTCAACATTACCAATCTCAAAAAATCTACCCGATTTTGGACCGAAATCGTAGGCATGAAACTGCGAAGTACTTCTGGCAATACTGCTGAATTGGGTACGGTCGTAAATACATTGGTAGTGCTTCATGAAACCGTCATAAAGAAATTTCAAAAAGGATACAGTGGCCTATATCATGTAGCTATTCATGCGCCTAACATTCAAGAATTTGCCAGTATGGTTTACCGACTGGCGCTGAATAAGTATCCGTTTTCGCCTGTAGATCACACCATGTCTAAGTCAGTGTATCTGGATGATCCGGATGGAATAAATATAGAGTTTACTTTGGAAACGCCCGAACGATTTAAACGAGTAGTTACCGATAGAGGTCTAAGCATAGAAGATGTGAATGGCAACATTCGCAGTGCATCCGATCGCCTCGATCTAGACGAGGTAATGAGTCACTTAGGAAGTCCTAATATGGATAAAATCATTTCGAATGAGACCTATATTGGTCATCTGCATCTTTATGCGAATAACGTGGCAAACTCCAACAGCTTTTATCAAAAACTGGGTTTTGAATCGTTCAACAATTTACCGCAATTCACGTATGCAGACGTTGGTGCGGGAGGGTCTTATAAGCATCGCATTGCCATGAATTCCTGGCACGGAATGAATAAACCATTGGCTCCAAGCGATAGTGCAGGAATGCGACATTTCAATATCATTTTTAACAACAAGGAAAAATTTAACTTGGCTTTAAGTAACCTGACTGGTGTTGAGACAAAAGACGATGGCAATTGGTTTTTAGACCCTACAGGAAATAAAATTTGTTTGTCGTATTCCTAACTTCAATTGGCGATTGAACGATCAATAAATAAACCAAGTAGCAAATACCTCTAAGTAGCTACTTGAAAGTACTGTGTAAATCCGCTAGATTGTAGATATTAATAAAGCTTGGATGCACGTGCTATATCTGACGTTACAACACCCTGCATCGAATAGTAAGAATGGAGAAGACCGTTTTTGAAATAGTAAGAATGGATTGTCCTTCTGAGGAGACACTAATTCGAGCCAACTTGAACGGGATAACGGAAATTGCCAATCTGTATTTTGATATACCGAATCGAAAGCTGACTGTCTTTCACAACGGACAAATAGAACAGATTGAAAAATCGATACTTGAACTCAACCTTGGAGGGACAAAAGTATCAACTGAACATACAGAACAAACACAATTCGAGGAGAACACCAATCAGAGAAGACTTCTTTGGACGGTCTTGGCGATAAACTTTGCTTTTTTCGTAATTGAGGTAACAACCGGGCTCATTTCAAAATCCATAGGACTGGTTGCCGACAGTTTAGATATGCTTGCCGACTCATTTGTATATGGTATAAGTCTTTTCGCTGTTGGAGGAACGCTAACTCGTAAAAAACGAATTGCCAAACTTGCTGGGTATTTTCAAATAACTCTAGCAATTGTTGGATTTGTAGAGGTTATCAGACGATTTTTAGGAACGGAGGAACTTCCCAACTTCACTGTAATGATTGTCATATCAGTCTTTGCATTGATTGCAAACGGAATTTGTCTCTACATACTCCAACAATCAAAAAACAAAGAAGAGGCTCACATGCAGGCCTCCATGATTTTCACTTCTAACGACGTAATTATCAATTTAGGAGTAATTGTAGCTGGGCTTTTGGTGAACTGGCTGAACTCAAACAAACCAGACTTGATCATTGGAACGATTGTCTTCATTTTGGTAATCCAAGGAGCAAGAAGAATCCTGAAATTGTCTAAGTAAAAAACACAGCCTACCAAAAGCGCTAAAATGATATTTCTAAGTACAACTTATTTCATATTAAGTCTTCTACTAGTTATATCACTATAATACCATTAACAAACTTACTTATTCTCATTTTTTATTGACAAGTCTTTTCAGTGGAACTGAAAGCAGTCTACCCAGAATGACTGTGAGGAACAAGTTGCCTATTATATTTTCCAAATTGGAAATTTTCTTCATAAAACTATGCGCATCAGGATATAAGGAATCAATGCCTGCTATGGAGTTTTGACTAAACATTAATGCCTGGATATAACTAGGATATCCCATTTCATAAGCCTTACCTAAAAGACTATGATCCTCGAGTAACAATATTAGCTCATAGAGCTCCCCAAAGGATAGTATGATGAGAAAATACACAACGATTGCACCCCAAATATGGTCAGTCTCCGTTTCGGGAGACTGGAAAATCTCTTTTAAGATGTAAAAGATAAAAATGATATCAACAATCAGGTTTGATAAATGAAATAGTGGAAAAAGTACTTCCTTAAGCGAAGCTGAATAAATATCAGCAAATGGATTGGCCACACTAAGACCTATGACCAGACCCAACACCGCATAAATTTGTAATCCACGGATAAGTAAATCGCGCTGGCCCAATACCTTGAGGAGCTGAATGCAATACAAGTAAAAAACAACATCTAATACTGAAAAGATGGCCCCACCGTACTTTGGTCCATTGATATCACCCGTTAGGAATGTGCTTTCAGACGCCAGCACCACAACTACCTGCATCAGTATGACATACACAAGCAACCTACCGTACAGATTACTTTTTGAAAGAATTTGAAATCTATTCATCATTAACCATCCTTTTCGAGCTTGGCAAAACCCACTGTTTTTCTATATAAATCTGGAGAAACTCCTACTCGTTTCTTAAATACTCGACTGAAATAAAATTCATCTTGATAGCCCAGTTCTCCACTGACTTGCTTCACAGATTTGGAGGTCAAATAAAGTTCTCTTTTAGCTTCTACCAAGATCCTGCTCACAATCAAATCTGTAAGTGTCTGATTTAGATATTTCTTCGTAATCTTCGCCAAGGTTTTGGAACTGACACTGAGCAGATCGGCGTAATCTTGTGGAGCATGAACCTCACAAAAATTACTTTCGATCAGATCAATCAAATTTTGCATGACTTCTGATTGATGTCCTGATGGCTTGGCCAGATTATCTTGATCAAACTGCTTTTTTTGCCTTACCGCCTCAATTAAGAAAATCTTTAAATAGGCCACCAATACTTCATGTTGAGCAAGACTTTCATTTTCCATTTCTCTTGATACCTGATCTATCAAGTTATGAAAAGTCTTTATATGATCAATTTTAAAGTAAGGAGGTTGGTTAAAGTTATTGAAAAGGACTCCTTCTGTTTCTACTTCATTTTGGTGACGATAGGTACAGAAAAAATCAGGATGAAAGTTCAATAAGATACCTGAACAAGTACTTTCTGAGGACAGCATGTAAGGTTGATAAGGAGCAAGGCAAACCATATGACTCCCTTCAAGCTCATGCTCAGAAAAATCCACCAATAATCTGAAGCTACAATCATCTAGAATAATTAGCGAATAATAATTCTTTCTTTGAACATGATCAAATGCGGTTAAGTCAGTAAATCGTTCTAAACGAAATGCCAATTCACCGTTCTGTTTGTCAATAATGATTTGTGCCATTTTGTAGTCAGATTCTATTTAGAAGATCAGGAAAGGGAGTAGCAACTCCCCTCCTAATCTAAATTATTATTTTAAAGCCAAGATATCAATCATCTGGATTGCTTGGGCATCAAAGTTGTCCAAAATCACTGGTGCATTCTCCATCAATGCTGCAGCTACTTTCCCATTTAGGTGAGCATCTCTTCCAGCATCTTCAGCGAATGTATCAAATATGGCATAGGTATCACTATTGATTTTGATTGCGTACCAAGATACCGTTTTAGGCTCATCATTGACTAGTTTTTTACCTGCAAGCAAGAAATCCTCTACTTCAGAAGTCTTACCTTCTTTGGCCTTCATAATGACCAATAAGCCTTTATTTTCTTCCTCTTTCGCAAGTTTGGTTGCTAGTAAATCAACTGGTTGAATACTTACACTCACGTCAAAATCTTCCAGCAAATCATCTGCATTAGCAAGCAGTGCCTTCGCTACTTCACCTTCCAAATGTGCTTTTCTTCCTTGATCGTTACTGAATGTATCAAAAATCCCGAATGTGCTTTCGTCTATTTGAAATGCATACCAAGATTCGGTACCCGATTCCTCATTGACAAGTGAAAGTCCTCCAAGTAAAAAATCACGAACAGCCTCTTCTTTACCAGGTTTAGCTTTCATTGTTACTAATAGTCCAATTTGTTCTTTTGTTGTGTCTTCCATTTTGTTATTGTTTGAGTTTGAAAAAGATTGAGTAGAAAATCCTAGAAGTGCAACTAGGACGATTATTGTTAGCGTTTTGCTTTGCATCATTTTTTATTTTTTTGTTACAATGCAATATTCTGAAAGATGAAATGGGATTGGAATGGATTTTTGGAACTAAGGCATGGACGATTTTCCTTCGCATTAGTTCAAGCTCTTAACAACGATATGCAAATGCCTAAATAGTTCCTTGCTCTATTTTCCTATTTTGAAGTATTGCCAATTGGGATGATTGTCGCTCTAGTTAGGCTTTCATGGTTAAGAAATAAAACAGTCAAACGAACCAAATCGAAAAAGGCTATCTTGGAAATCCTCTTAATTGACTTCTATAATATTAAAAATTACATATCATATTGAAATGAAATTGGATTGTAATAAAATTCTATGAAACCAAAGCTGATCATATTATCCGACATCTGGGGAAAACAAAAGTCAAATTGGATTGACGCATACATTGAAAGATTAAATGTGAAATTTGATGTCACGTATTACGATTGTTGCGAATTAGGGGAAATTGATATTTCTGATTATCGCCAAGATGTTTTGCATAATCAATTTATAAAAAGCGGTATTGAAACAGCGTCCAAAAAGTTAGTAGAGTTAGAAACAGAAAATGTAAATATTCTTGCATTCAGCGCTGGTGGTGCTATTGCCTGGAAAGCAGGCTTAGATGGACTGAAAATTGATCGTTTTTATGCAGTTTCTTCTACCAGACTAAGAAATGAAACTAAAAAGCCTAATGGATATTTAAAAGTCTATTTCGGTAGTGAAGACAACTTCAAGCCAGAAACAAAATGGTATGGTGATTTAAATATCACGTATCAAATAATCCAACAACAAAATCACGAAATGTATAAACAAGATGAAATTGCTAATACAATCTGCAAAGAAATAAATCAGCTTACTAATATTAGTGTCGACACAAAACGTTAATAAATCTAGATTTCGGCTAGGGAGAGATGAAAATACAAACAAGCCTCTACTATTCTTTAAAGAATTAATATTTATTTATGAATTACATAAAAAAGATTAATATTTATTTATGAAATAATTTCATCCACAAACGCAACCTAGCCGTTAAAATGGTTAATGAAAAAGGCTAGGTATTTTGTGTTCATTTTGAGTCTTCTCGCTTTTGTTTGGAGCGAAGTTTCAGTGAATTACTCTGGGAATATCGCAAGCCTTATCAGTGAAAACAGAACTGAATTAGAAGCCCAACCAAGTACTGCTTTTCTATCAACAGCGACCAAAAGTGTAGCCCACAAAAAAATTGATCCTGAGACGACTTCTCACATAGATCACTCAACGCATTCAAGAAAGAAGCAAAGTAATGAAGCAACGTTCGATAGAACTAGTAAATTATTCATTGTGAACAAGCAGCTTCTTCTGTAAAATCCCTCTTCATATTTATATGGCAGAATGACACTGGTAAATGGTGTTATTCTGCCCTTCTAAACCTAAAAATTTAACATTTTAAATTGAATAGAATGAAATCTATTATTATTTCAATAGCGGTATTTATGATGATTCATAATACCTATGCTCAAGAAGAGACAAATTATCAAAATTTGGAACAAGCGCTCGAAAATTCAGAAGATGTTCAATGGCTTACGCTACGAGGACAGGGACTAAAACAATTTCCAAATCAGGTCTTACAATTTACTAATCTAAAATATTTGGATTTGAGTGACAACTTAATTTCGGAGCTTCCAGATGAAATAGACAAATTACAAAATCTCTCCTATCTGGATCTGACACACAACAGAATTACAGAGTTGCCTTCTTCCTTTGCCAATATTAAGAATCTTCAAAACCTCCATTTGGGATTCAATGAAACAGCAAGATTGGAACAAGAACTGGAAGTACTAAGTAAGCTCCCTTCATTGAAGACACTGGATTTAAAAAACTCTGGACTAAAGACGCTACCTCCTTCTATTGGTAAGTTGAAGAACTTGGAATTTTTAGAATTGTCTGGAAATGACATTGCGGTGTTACCCAGAGAATTTGCTCAAATGAAGCAACTTCAGATCCTCTATGTTCAAAATGACAAATACTTCGATTTTGAAAAGAACATCTCGGTATTAAGCCAAATGCCCAAGCTTAGTGAGTTGCACTTAGAGGGTGATAAGTTCAATATGATACCAAAAGAAATAGAGAATATGAAGTCTCTTGAATACCTCTATATCGGAGACAATGATCTTATGGAACTGCCAGATGAAGTCTTTCGACTTAAGAAAATAAAAGAGATAGATGTGACTAATAATAAAATGCCAAACCTGCTTCTAGACATCTATCGAGACAATTTAGCACCATCCATTAAAATCAATTTTTAATAATCAAATCAAAATACTATGAAAACAAAAAACATCATTTTAATATCGGTTCTTTCAGCAATCCTACTGAGTAGTTGTTCTGTGATACGGCAAGGTGAAGTTGGGGTGAAAAGAAAGGTAGGAAAATTGGATCAAGAGATCATTCTTCCTGGAGCTGTCAGCTACAATCCATTTGTTACTAAAATTCTCCGAATGCCCATCCGTACCATGAATATGGAAATTTCTACAAATCTTCCTTCTAAAGAAGGATTGAATGTTACTGCTGTTATATCCATCCTTTATCGAATAGTGCCTGAAAAAGCACCTTACATTGTAGAAAATATTGGTTTGGGTAATGAGGTCAATGTCATTAGTAGTGTTTTCAGATCATCTGCAGCTGATGTATGTTCTCGTTTTTTCGCAAAAGACATGCACTCGGCACAGCGCGCTAATATAGAAAAAGAGATTACTTCCAGAATGTCTGAAATACTAGCTCCACGAGGGTTTGAAATAGAAGCAGTATTGATGAAAAACATATCTCTTCCAACTGGTCTGGCAAGAGCTGTTGAGGAAAAACTAGAAGCAGAGCAAATTGCCCAAAGAATGGAATTTCTCTTAGACAGAGAAAAGCTTGAAGCTCAGCGAAAGATCATTGAGGCTGAGGGTGTAAGAGATGCACAGCGTATTATTTCTCAAGGCTTGACAGATAATATTATCAAATGGCAGAGTATTGAAGCTTTTCGAGAACTGAGCAAGTCTCCTAATAGCAAAATAATCATGACTAATGGTGACTCTCCTATGCTTATAGATATGGAATAATCCTCTTCTGACTATTTGCTGCACAATGGCTGTGGCAAATAGTCTTTATCATTTAAAACAGTTTTCACTCCATCATTTATCTTTGAATACTCCGGCGTTTGATTTTTCAATCGTGTGAAAAATAATCAACATGGATAAATTCAAAAGAGTCTTTTCAGAAGTTTTCCAAATAGGAATAGGTATTATTTTGGCCAGTATAGGCCTAAAAGGATTTCTACTTCCCAATGGTTTTCTTGATGGAGGAGTTACTGGTATCGCCATTCTACTTAGCAAACTGTTTGATATCAATATCTCCATCATACTAATTCTTGTCAGTATCCCTTTTTTGATACTTGCATGGTTTGCGCTGACGAAACGTATTTTAGTCAAATCTGTACTATCCATCATAGTATTAGCGATATTCATTCATTTTGAAAATTTCAGTTCACTCACAGAAGACAAGCTTCTCATTGCCATATTCGGAGGCCTTTTTCTGGGAGCAGGAATTGGCTTGACCATCAAAAATGGAGCTGTTTTAGATGGCTCTGAAATACTGGGCATCTTCATCAACAATCGTCTAGGCATCAGTATTGGTAAGACCATTCTTTTCTTCAACACCATCCTCTTTGGCATCACAGCAGTGGTGCTTTCTGTAGAAATAGCCATGTATTCCATCCTCACCTTCTTAGTCACTGCCAAGGTCATCGATCTAGTCATTGAAGGTTTCGAAGACTATGTAGGACTTATGATCGTCTCTAGTGAGGTCAGCAGTATAGAACAAAAACTTGTCAATGAGATAGGTGTAGGACTTACACTCTACAAAGGATCTCGTGGTTTTGGAAAGCGTGGCGTCCAAGAAGAAAAAGACATTATCCATACGGTCATCAATCGCATTGATATAAGACGCACCTACACTATGATTGACCAAGTAGATCAAAATGCATTCATCATTGAGTTTGATGTCAATAACATCCGCGGTGGTATTTTGAGGAAATACCTTACCCAAGATGGAATCAAAAAAATATCAGGTATTAAATAAACCAAAGCAGGTAAATCTGTGAATCTTATTCATCCATTTAAGAATTTATCTTTCTCTTTGTTGATCACTTTAAAAATAAGCTTTTGAAGATAATAGTCATAGGAGGTGGAGCCGCAGGATTCTTCACTGCAATTAATATTGCAGAAAAACACCCTACTTATAAGGTGACTATTTTGGAGAAATCCAATAAACTTCTAAGCAAAGTAAAAGTCTCTGGAGGTGGACGATGCAATGTAACTAATGCTCGAAGTAAGCCCTCTGAACTCGTACACTTCTACCCCAGAGGTCATAAGAAATTACACTCTCTATTCAAGTCTTTTTCTACTTCTGATATGGTAGCGTGGCTAGCGCAAAGAGGCGTGAAGACAAAAGCGGAAGAAGATCTACGGATGTTTCCCATTACAGATTCGTCACAAACCATCATTGATTGTTTTCAAAAAGAAGCTCAAAAGCACAAAGTACAAGTGCGGACAAATACCGCCATGGCTTCCATAAAACCAAAAGGAAAAAATTGGATAGTTGAAACCAATGAAGAAACGATCGATGCTGATAAGGTAATCATTGCCACAGGCTCCTCGCCTGCACTATGGAAGCAGTTGGTAAACCTTGGCTTACAAGTTACCCCTCCTACCCCATCACTATTTACTTTCAACATCAAAGACGCTAGACTCAAAGACTTGATGGGTGTCTCTTTTGAGAGTGCATCTGTAAAAATTACTGGGACAAAACTGGCTGAAAGTGGTCCGATGATTATCACCCACTGGGGACTTAGCGGACCCGCCATTCTGAAACTTTCTGCATGGGGAGCTAGAGAATTGGAAACATTGAAATACACCTTTAGTATCATGATCAATTTCACGAATGATCTAAAACCAGAAGAAGTAAAATCTCACTTCACACAGTACAAAGAAGCCCACCCAAAACGAAAAATAGTCAACTATCCTCTATTTGATTTACCCAAGCGCTTTTGGGAAAGAATCACATCACATTGTGGTATTTCAAATGAGACAACTCATGGAGAACTTCAAAAAAAACAACTCAACAAATTAGTTGAAGAACTGAGTCAGGGATTATATCCAGTAAATGGAAAAAGTACCTTCAAAGAAGAATTTGTAACTGCAGGTGGAGTAAAATTGAATGAAATTGATCTAGCTACATTTGAAAGTAAAGAATTCAAAAACCTATACTTGGCAGGAGAAGTACTGGACATAGATGCCCTCACAGGAGGTTTCAACTTTCAAGCATGTTGGTCTGCTGGATGGGTTATTTCGGATGTTATTTAATCAGTTGATAAGTAGCTCTATGAGAAAAGACATTATATTATACGGATCAAAAGAGTGTCATAAAACGAATTACTATAGAGCCCTTTTGATTGAAAGAAATTTAGATTACATCTTTCATGATGTTATTGAAGACGAACAGAAAGCTAAAGAATTAAGAAGTCTTTACGAATCAGGTAAACTAAATTTTCCAACAATATTAGTTGGAGATAAAAAACTTAGAAACCCTTCTGATAAAGATCTAAATAAGTGGCTTGATAAGATTTGCACATCCGCTTCAAGAAATACGTGATTTAAAGCAATGAACCCTCATCGAAACTCGTGTATCAATACACGCTAGCATTTCAAATCACAATCTGTGTAATAAGTATCGTTCGCCACATACTAAACAAAATGATGACATCACACATATGATTCAAAAGTTGAGAAAATCACATATCGAATTCTTATCTTAGTTAGGGATACGAGAAATATAGCTGACAAAAAGAAAACTTATGACTAACGAATCATTAAGATTTGTCTTGATATTTACAGAACAAAAAACATGACAAAGCTGTTTAAACATCAGCATGATAGATTATTAATTAACAAACAAGAAAGGAGTACAACGTGCTAGATTGGAACTACATTTTAAATCATTCAGATCGTAAAAACCTACCCTCTCCACGCAGAGTAGAAAAGACAGATCAAGAATGGAGGAATCTTTTATCTGATGAGGTATATCGAGTAACCAGAGCTAAAGGAACCGAAAGGGCCCACAGCTCGGAGATGTGTAACCTCTTCGAACCAGGCAAGTATGCTTGCGCTTGCTGCAATACGGAGCTTTTTGATGCCAGCGAAAAATTTGATAGTGGATCGGGTTGGCCATCATTTACCCAACCAGTGGATCCGTCTAATGTCGCTTATCACTCCGATAGCAGCTTTGGGATGGTCAGAATAGAGGCAACTTGCAATATTTGCGATGCACATCTCGGACATGTGTTTCCTGATGGGCCAGCGCCAAGTGGATTGCGGTACTGTATCAATGCAGTATCTATGGTTAAAGTAAGCGAAAGCGAGGACTGACATGAAAAAGACTGTCGTATTTGGTGGCGGGTGTTTTTGGTGCACAGAAGCCATATTTAATGAATTGAATGGCGTTAGCCTAGTAAGAAGTGGATATAGCGGTGGAACTGTGAAAGATCCGTTTTACAGAGAAGTAGTGTATGGACGAACGGGACATGCAGAAGTTATTGAGGTAACGTATAATCCTGAGATCATCAGTTATGAAGATTTATTGATCATTCA
>JBGCFL010000087.1:0-4549 GCA_045106975.1 Ekhidna sp.
CTGCTCATCTTGCTCGATAGCCTCCGCCCTTGATGTTCTGTTGCTGAGAATATTTCTTACCCGGGCAGTGAGTTCATCCGGATTGAAAGGATTTACCATGTAATCATTAACACCGATGGTCAAGGCATTGACTATGTCTTCGTCCGCCGCACGAGCAGTAAGCATCATAATGGAAACGTTCTTAGTTTCATCATTTTGTCGTAGGTTGCTCACAAGATCCATCCCATCCAACCGCGGCATCATCAGGTCGGTGATGACCAAATCGTAATTGTTTTTTTCAATCAATTCGATCGCGACCAATCCATCTTCTGCCTGATCCACGGCATATGCTTCCAGCTGTGATGCAATGTATTTTCTCATAGAGGGATCATCTTCTACTACCAGAATTTTGATATTGCGCAGTAATAACGGGTCTTGATCTATCTCCGTTGCTTCAGAAGGGTTTTCTATGATTTCTGCTCCTTCTGGTAATGCTGTAATCTTTAGTGGAATGTCAGCCGTAGTAGCTTCTTCATAGGGAATGGTGAGGGTAAAAACTGTGCCTTCGTGCTCTACACTGTCTACTTTAAGTGTTCCACTCATCAGCTCAACGAGCTCTTTTGCCAAAGCCAAACCAATCCCTGTGCCTCCCTTGTACTTTTTCCCTGAGCCTGATTGGTAAAATCTGTTGAATACCTGCGCTAACTCATCTGATGGGATGCCTACTCCAGTATCCTCCACACTGATTTCTAATTGCCCAAGTTCGCGTTTGACCTTCATTTTTACGCTCCCTTGATCCCTTGTGAATTTTACCGCATTGGAAATGAGGTTATCCAGTACTTTTTCGAATTTCCCGATATCAAGTTTGAGGATCGTCTCCTCTGGAAGGTCATACTGCATCTGGAAGTCAAGGTGCTTACCGGAATAGGAAGACTGATAGGTGTAGAATATGCGGTTAACCAAGTCATAACACTTGACAGCCTCTGGTTTAAGGTCGAGCTTTCCTGCTTCCAACTTGGATAAGTCTAAAATCTCCTCTACCAGCCTAAGCAGCTTCTTGGTACTCTTCCTTGAAAGTGCCAACTGATCTTGAACCTTTGGAGCGATTTTACCTGTTTTTCCACTGAGAACCGATTCCAGTGGCCCTTGTATCAAGGTAAGCGGAGTGCGCAGTTCATGCGAGACATTGGCAAAGAAACGGGATTTAGCATTGTCAAGGGTTTTGAGTTTCTCAGCCTGTTGGCGAATTTCTTCCGTCCGTTCAGAGATGGTGCTTTCTAGTTTTTCGTTTTGAAGTCTCAGCCTTCGTGTATTGAGCCTTATCAACAACCAAATAAATAGCGCCAATACAAGAACATATAGCAGGTAAGCCCAAATGGTACTATACCATGGGGCTTTAATGGTAAAATCATACGTTGCGACCTCACTTGTTTGCCCAAGGTCGTTGATTGCCATGACTTTCATGGTGAAATTTCCGGCAGGTAAATTGGTGTATTCTTTTACTTTTCTGTCTGACAATGAAGACCACTCCTCATTGAATCCATCAAGCATATATGAATACGTTACTTCGTCACTATTTTCAAAGGAAGGCAGGCTGTAACTAAAAGCAATGGAATTATCCTGATAGTCGAATGTGGGGGATTGATCCGTACTATAAACGGTAGAATCTTTTGTAGGACCTATTAAGCTGACCCGGGATATATAAGGAGCGTAGTTTAGTTTGGTAGCTATTTTACCCCATTCTAGACTCGCTAATCCACTGAATCCACCAAACAAAATTTTACCGTTTGAATCTTCTTTTATGACTTGAAGATTCGTACCTAGTGGACTCAAGAAGCCAATTAAAGGCTGATATATACCCTCCTTTTGCTGCAGCACACCAGTACCAGCTCTTCTGCTGGCAAACCAGTAATTGTCTTCACCCTTTTCCAATTGATAAAGATCAAAGAGGTCTAAACCTAATCTGGAGTCTGGAATAAATAGCGCCGATTCGTCATCGTACCTGTAAAGCGAGTCTGACGTGAGAAAAGTAAATTGGTTGTCCATTTTTCGAACACGAGCTTTTTCAGGTAGATTATCAGGTTCCCCGTACGCTTTAATATCCATCAGTTCATCGTAAGCAGCATTGATTCGAAAGCTGTATAAATCGCCATATGCGGTGCTCATCCAATACCATTTTCTCTCATCATCCCAAAAAACAGTACTTGTAATATTGAACTGATTATAAAGCTCACCTGTATTGATTTTAGCAACGATCTTCCAATCTGCTCTCTTTTTTTCCAGCACGATGATCTCCTTTCCCTGATGACCGGTGGCTAAAACTTTAGATGAATCACCAGAAAAAACCACGAATCCTGATTGTGTCGACTTTTTGTAAAGCTTGGTATAGGCTCCATTTCTAATCACCCCAATGGATTGATAAGCGTTGACCATCACATCTTCGCCGACTACCAATAAGTTATAATTGTATATCTCACTATCCTCTATTTTTTTAAATCGATGATACGGAGCAGTTTTCTGAAGCGCATCGTCCCAATCTTTATAGTAAACCGCTTCGAATGTGGCAGCATACAATTTACCATTTGACTCCACAACATCTTTTACCAATCCTTCTAAGCCTTGTGACTCATTAAATAGGCTGTAAGGAGCAGCTGTATTAATAACCAATAGACCATTATCGACACTCACGAGTAAGTTTCCTGACAAATCCACGGACACATCATATACCTTATCTTCCAGACCTGTAGATGCGTTCCAGTGGGTGAGTAGATTGAAATCATTGTCTGTAATGATCAAGCCCTGATCCAAAAAAAGGAAAGCCACAAGCTGGTTATTAAGTCTTTTCACCTCATAAAGCGAATATTTCTTTATCAACCTTGTAATGGGCAATTCTTTTTCAATAATACTACCATCTGTATTGAAAAGGAAGCTTCCAGAACTACTAGAAAACCCCCAAGTAGAGCCGTCATTGTTGCGAATGGCTCCATTTACAAATAGCTGATCAGATACCACTATTACAGAATCCTCCTGATTCAGTTTAACAATACCGCCAGCACTACAAATTAAAAATTCCCCGTTAAGCTCAAAACCTTCATGCAAGGTACCGGTAGATGTAATAGAATTTACTTCACCAGTTAGCTTATCGTACCTATAAAATCCGTTTTTGTGAAGGAAGAAAACCCAATTTTTATAAAAATCAATCTCATCGATAATATCTGACTTTTCAAATTTTTCGTTTATGGGCACATAAACTTTCCTTCCCAACGAATCCAAATCTATGTATCCAAACGTATTGGTACCTCCTACGAAAATGGCACCTCTAGCATCTTTACTTAATGTTCGGATGGTTCCTTTGTTGTAAATGAATTTCCAACCGTTTCCATCATCCATGGCGAGTCCTCCACCTAAGCCCACATATAGTAAGTTGCTTGAATCTACTTCAGCCGCCCAGACTTGATTACCCGTAAATGATTTGGTTATCCGTGGTATGCCTTCTTTGGGAATAAATACTTCGCTTTTGGAATATTGTGAGGTAGCAACAACTGTTTGGAGAAGGAGCAAGACAATGATCGCATATTTCATTGCGGTAAAACTAAGGAAGCGTGAAGAGATCACAGGTTTACTTTTTCAATTACAGCCACATTAATTAAAGAAAGCAGGATTCATACTTATCAAGCCAACAAATCCACTTAGAAAACTGAACATCCTTCAAACAACACTACATCTTCATAAAGGTTACATTTAGCGAAAAGAAGATTTCCAGTCATCTTCAATTCTTTACCCTTTAACCCAAAAAAAGAAACAATCGACTTAAAATAGAGAATAAGATGACTTAGAGGGCACAATTTCGAATCATAAGAAAATCACAAATATTAAAAATATGGTCACTTTTAAATACGTCCTCTTTTATTCGGAAAGAAATAAAATATATAGACTTAGAAAAGTTAAGAATGACGGGTTTAATCCCAAAAACCCCAACGTTATTTGGGTTTTTAATCCGGACAAAATATCAATCGCAAAGAAAATCCTCAAAAACATGAACTTAGCGATAGAGAATTCGCTATCCCTAGAGGGAGAACTTAGAATAGCTTCGTAAGCTCTTCTTAAAAAAAGACCATAAGGTTATCATTATAACCTGCAATAATATTTATGACAATAGCATAAAAAAAGCGACCCTTCTCAGGGTCGCTTAATGTTCCGAAACTACCCGGAACGGCCTTAGTTAACCTTTACAAATTTTTGAAGAGCCGTTTTCCCATCCTTGCTTAGTTCAAGGAAATATATTCCTTCATTTAGTTCTCTGATATCAATGGTCGTCTCATTTATAAATGAAGCACTTTCTATGCTCATTCCATTCAAGCTAAATACTCTGTAAGTCACTTCTCCCTCTACTTCCATCTTGCTGTAATCTTGTGCAGGGTTTGGATAGATAAAGATCGACTCCTTGACTGCTGCTACTGAAAGTGGAAGCGCATTCACAGTAATGGTGATCGTCTCAGAATCAGTTGCATTCCCATCACTCACCGTTATTGTTACTTCATGGTCGCCATCTTGGTCTTCACCAGGTGTC
>JBGCFL010000088.1:0-19493 GCA_045106975.1 Ekhidna sp.
AGAGGGGATGTTTACGACTTGGAAGGAGAGCAAATAAGAAGAAGCGGAACAAACTTATACTTGACCTTATCAGAACCGTTAAAAGGAGGCACAAGTATAGATATTGAAATTGACTGGAAACAGTTTATCCCGTACACTAATAGACGAACAGGGGTTGCAGATAGTACGTCTTTCTTTGTGGCGTATTGGTATCCACAGGTTGCAGTGTACGACGATGTGTTTGGTTGGGATACTCAGAATTATTCTTTAAGAACAGAATTTTATAATAACCTGGCGAACTTCAATGTAGAACTAACAGCACCTTCCTCTTTTACTATATGGGCTACAGGAGTACTCCAAAATCCTAGCGAGGATTTCAATAAAGAGATACTGGATCGCTACAATACCGCACTGACTGCTACTGAGCCACTAGATATCGTGGGCGCAGATGATCTGAAAGATGGATTTAACCACAAATCTGGAACATGGAAGTTCAAAGCAGATGAGGTGCCTGATTTTGCTTTTGCAATGAGTGATCATTACGACTGGAATGCAGCTTCTCAAAAAGTAGAAGGAAAAGATGTGCTCATCAGTTCTGTTTACCCAACTGGTAATAAGGAGTCGCATGCTGCGATGACTCCTAATCAGCAAAAGACTATGAAGCATTTCTCTGAGGATATACCCGGGATGCCTTTCCCTTATCCTCGTTTCACGACATTCATCGGTCTTGGAGGAGGCGGCATGGAGTTTCCTATGATGGCCTACAATGGAGGTCCTGGATTAGGTGTGACAGTACATGAAATGTATCACATGTATTTTCCAATGTACGTTCGAATCAATGAAAGACGATTTGCATGGATGGATGAAGGCTGGGCTGATTACATCACATCAGTAGTAATAAATAGATTTTTTGAGGATGATAACGATCCTATTTTCACCTCTTTCAAAGGAAGTGTAGGTGGCAATCAGGGTAGCTATGAAGATTTGCCTTTGATCACATCATCTCAGTTTATGGACGGTTCTAATTATGGTTATGCATCTTACCCATTGCCTTCTTTTGTTTATTCGATGCTACATCAACATTTAGGTGATGAAGTATTCTTTAAAGCATATAAAGAATACATAAGCAGATGGGCAAAGAAATCCCCTATTCCATATGACTTCTTCTACACCTTCGAGGATGTAAGTGGTCAAGATTTAAGCTGGTTGTGGAAGCCATGGTTTTTTGAATACGGCTACCCTGATGTGAAAATAGAGGGAATGAAGAAAAGTAAGTTGACCGTAGCTAACATGGGAAGCAGGCCTGTACCCCTAAAAGTAGAAGTGAAATACAAAGACGGAACAGACTATGAAAAAATACTTTCAGGAAAAGAAATGTATGGCAAGAGTCAAATCACGGTGGAGATACCTGAGTATAAAAATGTTGAGACTGTTGCAGTAAATGCAAGCGTTCCTGATTTGAATGACACAGATAATTTCTTTCCTTCGCTGAAAGACAGAATGGTTGGGGTAACGGTACCTGAGTCTATTTATGGAAAATACAATGTGGCCAATTTCAACTTGGATGTATTGATAGAAAATGAGGAAGGATTGATTAAAGTGAAAGTGCCAAGAGCGAGGATGGACATGGTGGTACTTCCCAATGACGACAAATATGTTTCATTGGATGAGCAAGTCATTATCGAAGTGGCAGAAGATGGCAAAAGCATGAAAATGCAATTAAAGCAATTTGGTGTGACTGTAGAAGGGCAGAAGAAATAGAGATATCATGAAGCAATCCTTAAGCAGTTAGGGATTGCTTTTTCTATTGATGCCAAACAATTCTTAAAAAATAGAGCTCCCAGTAATTTCTGTGAGTAGCTCTAGTGCTCGCATACCAGCAGTTGAGTTTCCTTTTTCGTTCAGCTTTGGACTCCAAACAGTCACACTATACATATTAGGATATACGGCAACTATTCCACCACCAACTCCACTTTTACCAGGTAGTCCTACTCTGAAAGAAAATTCTCCGGCTTCATCATAGAAACCACAGGTTTGCATGATAGCATTTATTCTCTTAGTCCGTTGAGGGCTGATTACTATTTCATCTGACTCCAAAATTTTGCCTTGATTGGCATATAGAAGAAAAGTATGTGCCAACTCTTTACATGACATACTGATAGAACAAGTATCGAAATAGAAATCGAGCACCTCTTCAACATCATTTTGAATATTGCCAAACCCCTTCATCAAATTGACCATGGCACGGTTGTGATGCCCTTCTTCTTTTTCTGAAGCAGCTACCAATTTATTGTAGCCTAAAGTAGGATTATCAGATATTTTCCTGACGAATTCGAGGTATTCTTTTCGAGGATCTTTCAGGTGATTTAGTAAAATATCACAGACCACAATGGCTCCTGAATTAATCAATGGATTTCGAGGAATACCACCTTCATATTCTAACTGCACTAATGAGTTAAAGGGATCTCCTGATGGTTCTACATCTACTCTATCCCAGATGGACTCACCCTCATGAATAAGTGCCAATGTAAGGGAAAGTACTTTGGAAATACTTTGAATAGAGAATCGTTCTTCGGAATCTCCAAAGCAAAATTCTTCACCTATCACACTTGAAAGGTGCATTCCTAATTTATCAGCGTTGACTTTGGCTAACTCTGGAATATAGCTAGCTACTTTTCCATCAAGTGCTGATGCATTTACTTCTTCTTCTATTTCGTTGAGTATTCTCTGATAATCCATTGTGGCAAAAGAACAAAAGCTTTAAGAGCTTGCGGAAGGATATACCTTTTTGTTATAGGTGTAGGATATCATCAATAAGATCAACGCAATCACAGCTCCTATATGTTCACCATCCTTGATTGATAAATGAGCCTCAAGAGCAAGACAAAAATCAATAAGGAAGCCGAAATAAGCCCATTCTTTTAGCGTTTTATTCTTGTTTGAAATGATAGCAATGAGACCAAGAATCTTTAATGTTGCTAACGGAATTACGATTCTTGGTGGATAACCAAGTCCTGAAAAAATGGTTTTTATATCTTCCGTCTGAATGAAATACATAGACGCAGAGAAAAGCATTAGTAGGGAAAGTAGGCCCGTTGAAACCCAGTAAATTATTTTATTCGTCATAGAGTAGGTATTTATTTCTTTTTAATTTGAATTGATCAAGATCATCTTGCCAAGTGACCCGAATCTCAGTTTCGGACATTCCTTGCTTAATCTGTTGCTCAAGAACATCATTACCAGCTAGCCGCTTAAAATAGTCATTGAAGAAGTCGTCTCTATTCATTATTGAATAAGCTTCGATCAATGGCTGCAAGGAAAAGCGATATTGAGGAGTGGTATTTTTCCATGATTTCCCATAGCATTTTATGTCCTCGAGAGGCGGCCACTTTGCACCTTCTCTAGAGACTGGAGTGAATGAATAAGTGGTGTCTGGATAATCTGGATGACCTATGTGCTGAAAAGCATAATCAGTACCTCTGCCAACAGACATAATGGTTCCTTCGAAAAGGCAAAGGCTTGGGTAGAGTGAAATGCTCAAATCATCGGGTAGGTTAGGAGAGGGTTTAACTGGAAGAGCATATGACGTTTGGTGGTCCCAATTCTTAATAGGAATAACAGATAGTTCTACTTTTATTCTATTCTCTAACCAGCCTTCACCATGGATCATCAATGCTAATTCACCAATTGTCATTCCATGTACGATAGGAATTTGATGCATTCCTACAAAGGATTGGAATGCAGTATCTAAAACGGGTCCATCTACATAGCTGCCATTTGGATTGGGTCGATCGAGAATGATCACCGGAATGTTGTTTTCTGCGCATGCTTCCATTACATAATGCATAGAACTTATATAGGTGAAAAAGCGGGTGCCTACATCTTGCATATCGAATAGCATTATATCTATCCCTTCGAGTTGACTGCTTGAAGGCTTTTTACTTTTACCGTAAATTGAGATAAGCTCAAAATCACCTTGATCTTTTTCATATTGAATTTCTACTCCGTCACTCGCCGTTCCTTTAAAACCATGCTCTGGCGCATATACTTTTGCTATATCTACACCAAGTCTCAATAGCGTATCTGTCAGATGTGTTTCTTCAATTAAGCTACTATGGTTGACAGTAAGTCCTACTTTCTTTCCTTCTAGTGAAGGTAAATATTCTTGTATTTGATAAGCTCCAGGGATAGGGTAGGTAATTTTCTGTTGAGCGCTATTATCACATCCTAATAGGAATGCGACCATACATAAAAGCAATAATCTCATGACACCAAGTTATGGTAGAAGTACGAGATTTTTCAGGTTACTTTGTAAGATCAGAAAAGAAAATCGGTCCGGACTAGCATATGAATTTTCCTTTTTTTGTTTCTAAAAGAATATCCAAAGAGACGGTAGGGTCTTTCTCCAGCATTATTAACCGTATTGCCATTGTCAGTATTGGGCTTGGCTTGGCTGTCTTATTACTCGCCTTTATGGTGCTCTATGGTTTCAAAACTGAAATCAAGGATAAAATTTATAGCTTTAGCGGGCACTTGATTGTAAGTAAATACACTCTTTCCACGTCTTATGAAGAAGGGGTTATTACTGTGGATGATTCCTTGATACAATTCCTCAGGGACTATCCGTTGACTAAGCATGTGCAGCCTTATGCCATGAAGGCAGGATTGATTAAGTCATTAGAGAAGAAGGAAGGAGGAAGTGGCGCAAGTGAAAATCAAGGAGAAGTACAGGGTGTGATTATTAAAGGCGTAGATGAATCTTTTGATACGTTATCCTTTCACAAGCACATGATTGCTGGACGATTCCCTGACTTCTCTGGAAATAAGTACTCTACAGAGGTAGCTGTAAGTGCAAAAATTGCCAATTACTTACAGTTGAAAGTGGAGGATAATGTGCTGGTCTATTTCGTACAAGATCCACCTCGTTTTAGAAAGTTGAAGATTGCGGGAGTATATGAAACGGGCTTGGAAGAATTTGATGAAAAAATCATCATAGGAGATTTGGACATGGTAAGGAGGATCAATAATTGGCCAGACTCTTTAGCGGGTGGAATAGAAATTTTCATAAAAGACACAGACAAGTTAGAACAAGCGGCAGATGATCTTTTCTACAGTTTGAGAAGCGATCTCTATGTAGATAAGGTGACTGATAGATTCATTCAGATTTTCGATTGGATGAACTTGCTTAATAGGAATGTGGTCATTCTTCTGGTGATCATTCTGTTTGTTTCGGGAACCAGTATCATCTCCATTATATTGATTTTGATCATGGAACGAACTCAGATGATAGGAGTGATGAAGGCTTTGGGAGCGTCAAATAAAATGATCAGGTCTATCTTCTTTTGGAACGGACTTCAACTTATCGTGAAAGGATTACTTTGGGGGAATGTGATAGGTTTGTTGCTTGGTTTTCTTCAGTATCAATACAAGTTGATACCACTTGATGCTGCCAACTATTATATGAGTCATGTGCCAATTGAGTTTGATTTATTGACGATTATCGGTTTAAATATACTTGTACTTATCCTTATTGGTTTAACTCTACTTATCCCCGTAGCTATCATATCACGGGTGCAACCTGTGAAAGCGATTCGATTTGATTAATTTCCTTGTTTTTCTTTTGAATTTGAATAGAGATTTTTGGCTAATAAAACTCCGAAAAATAGAGCCATTAACGCATAGTCTAGTCTCTCTAATCCAACGGTGAAGACTAGCCGATAAATAAGGTAAAAGGGAATAGGAGCGACTATGAAAAAAAGAACTTTTATTAATAAATCTTTCTTCATGTCCTCAATTAACTTGTTGCTGGATCATACTTCCTAAAGAAGCTTTTAATTTTCATTTGGATCACACCAAAAATCGCCTCTTTAAATATCCCTTTTGACATTTTTGAAGTCCCTTTTGTGCGATCAGTAAAAATGATGGGAACTTCTACGACATTGAACCCATGCTTCCAAGCGTTAAACTTCATTTCTATTTGGAAGGCATACCCAATGAATTGGATATTGGAAGGCTTTATCGTTCTTAACACTCTGCTTTTGTAGCACTTAAAGCCTGCAGTACTATCGTGAAAAGGCATTCCTGTGATCATTTTCACATAAATGCTAGCAAAATAAGACATTAGAACACGTCCCATCGGCCAGTTTACCACATTTACTCCTTTCACATACCTAGATCCAATGGCTACATCGGCACCATCTTCACATGCTTTCTGAAGTCGCACAAGATCTTCAGGGTTATGAGAAAAATCAGCATCCATCTCACAGATGTAGTCATACTTATTTTCTAGTGCCCACTGGAATCCATCTATGTAAGCCGTACCTAATCCCAGTTTCCCCTTTCTTTCAAGAATAAAAACCTGTTCAGGATGTTTTTCTATTTCTGCTTTTACTAAATCAGATGTGCCGTCAGGTGAATTATCGTCTACAATCAATATATGAAAAAGAGGAGTAAGCGCTCTAACCGTAGAAATGATTTCGAGGATATTCTCTTTTTCGTTGTAGGTAGGTATTACGACAATGTTTTTACTCATTCAGAATAGGTCGGAGATTAATAGATTTGCAAGGTCAAAAATAACCTTCAAAAATTTATAAAAATGAATAAGGCAGTATTTCTAGATCGGGACGGTGTGTTGAATGAGGAAATTGGAGATTATGTCTGGACCTTGGACCAGTTTAAAATTGTAGATGGGATTATAGAGATATTAAAAAAATTGAAAGGTGAAGGATATAAACTTCTGGTGATTACCAATCAAGGAGGAATTGCTAAGGGTGTTTATGGGCATGATGATGTTAAAAAAATGCATGATTATTTTCAGGAGCAATCGGACCATGTAATAGATGAATATTACTATTCCCCCACACATCCAAAAGTGCCTGAGTCATTATCGCACCCTATGGTGAGAAAACCAAGTCCAGTGATGTTTGAAAAAGCCATCGCTGATCACAATGTAGACCCTCATCAAAGCTGGATGATTGGAGACAAAGAGAGGGATTTAATTCCAGCTAAGGCTCTTGGAATGAAAACCATACGAATCTTTCTCGAGGGATATTTCGAAGAAGGAGAGAAAACGATAGGTGACCATTCTGTTTCAGAAGTGAAAGCAATAGAAGATATTCTGTTCTCTTGAAATTCAAAGTCAACTTTGAATTCTTACTACTCTGCATTTTTCACTTTCTAATAAAAGTGGCCTCATGAAATTTCTTAGTCCACTTTCCGTCTTTCCAAATACCAACAATGAGTTGATATTCATCTTTAGTTTGATAGATCCAACTGTCTCGAAGGGTTAAACCTTCATAGACATATTCAAAGTAAATATTACTCCCATCAGCAGTGATTGATCCGCTAGTAACGCCTCCAAGTTTGTCAAATTCGTAGAACTCTAATTGATCAGTTTGAGAATTGAACGTTCTTATTCCTTCATTTCTGAGGCTAAATTCTTTTGTTTTTGGATCTGTAGTGTACGTTTTCACCTTCACTATTTTTCCATTTAGCCCCCATTCTATATCATGAACCGTTTTCCCTTCAAAGCCACCTAACTGCAAACCCTCGGATATCCATTCACTACCAACAAGGTTTTCGAATACTTCAATTCCTTTATTTTGAGAAAATGAAACGAAGCTTAGAGCGCAGAGAAGTATGCACGAAATAAATTTCATGCTTGACTACTTATTAGGGTGCAGTACTCTCGGAATAGTCATGATTTCGGTTTGTCGTCCATCTATATACCACACTTTTTCACCGTCATAGAAGGCATCTTCCTCTAGTTGTATTCTTATTTCCTTGTCCCACTCTTCTATGTACACTCCCGCGTTTAGTTCAATGGAGTACGCTGTGTTCTTGTATAAAGGATAATCACCCTTCTCAGGAACGCCACCCTGTTGATCCCAGAGACCAATAGTAGGTCCTGCTGCATGTCCATGAAATCCAATTGGATGTGTGTAAATAACACCTTTTAGACCTTCTGATTTACATTGATCTAGTGTGGCTTTTAAGATTTCATTGCCAGATCTTCCTTCCTCAAAATTAGAAGTAAGAATATCTTGCACTCTCATGCCCTTTCCAAAAGCATTTTTAAGAAAGGATGGAACTTCTGATTCGCCTTGGTTTAGCACGTATGCATGCTGTTGAGTATCTGTGTTTAGCCTAAGATAGGTGATGCCAAAATCCACGTGGAGAAGGTCTCCTTTTTGGATGATCTGTTTGTCAGGACGATTTGCAAAAGATCTCAAATGGTCAGAAGACGCTGGGTCTTTTCTTTGGATAGATACGGATGGATGAAACCAGGTAGTAAAGCCTTGCTCTCTGATTCTATCTCTATACCACCATACTACATCATCAGTAGTGGTAATCCCTGGCTGAATGACCTTCTCAGAGAAACCTTCCGCAATGATCTGATGTGCCATTCTTACAATTTGAGGATAAACGACCATTTCGCTATCTGTTCTTGTTTCTAACCATCCAATAGCAATGTCCTCTGCACTTACTACTCTTGACTGTAGATTTTTTGGTAGAACTGACAGCAATTGATCATAATGAGTAGAAGATATGCCGTCTGCTAGAGCAAATGTGGAGGACTTATTCACTCCAATTTTTTTAGGATTCTTTTCCTTAATCATATCGGCAAGTGCTTTCCACTGATCAGGTTGTTCTTCTTTATTCCATGCCGTTTTGAAAAGGGAGCCAGTGTTATACCTAGAAATTCCAAAAGTCTCTAATGCTTGATTATTACCTGGATCGTAAGCAACCAAAACAGTTGTCCTTCTGGCTGACTGCCATGTAGAGGGAAGTAATGTTTTGATGACTGGATCTTCATTATATTCTCTAGCAATGATGATCCACATATCTATTCCAGATCTTCTCATTATGTCAGGGAGCACTGTTTGAACTCTTTCTTCTAGCCATTGATCAATGACCTCAGCTCTTTCTCTCATGTTCAGTACCTTAGGAAAGTAAGCATTTTGAGCAACGGATGATAATGCACAAAAACAAATTATTCCAATAAATAGATTTCTCATGGATTTCTTTTTTGATTGCGACGAAGATATGAACCAAATTGCAAAGTCATAGCTATTCACTTTAATTCCAACTGTTTCAATAAAAATATGCGTTGCGTTTTATTCATTAGTTCATTGCTTTTTCTTTCAGCGTCATCCTTGGCTGGCAATAAAATAGATAGCCTTCAAGCTGAGCTATTAATACATGATTCAGAAGATGCTTTAAAAGTGGATATTTTGAACCAACTGGGATATGAATATTGGATTGTCAACCCGATTCAATCAATTATTTATGGTCAACAAGCTAAGGCACTTTCAACGGTTATTAATTATGAAAAAGGCACTGCTTTCTCAAATCGTGTAATAGGCGTTGGTCATTGGGCCAAGGGAAGTTATGATGATGGGCTTAAGTATTTATCAGAAAGTCAATCACAATATCAGTTACTAAATGACTCTTTGGGGTTAGGAAACACCCTAATGAATATGGGGTTGATTTATTCAGATAGATCAGATTTTGAGCGTGCGACATCATTTTTTTTCGATGCACTAAGAATTTTTGAAAAATTGAATGTGAATGGTAGGGCAGCTACTACGTACACCAAAATCGCAACAATTTTCATAAAACAAGGGAATGATAATGCTGCAAAGGATTTCTTAGAAAGGGCAATTCAGATTCATAAGAGCAATGAATTTGACTATGGCTTATCTGAAGCATATAATAGAAAAGGGGTACTCATGTTTGAGATGGAGTCATATGATAGCGCCTATTTCTATTTGAAAATGTCCTACATGATAAGTGATGAAATCAATGATTATGAAGGAAAAACGAAGACATTCATTGACTTATCTAGGATAGAAATTGATTTGGGAGAATTTGATAGAGCGGAATCCCATCTTCAAGCTGCCCTTTCGTTAGGAAAGGAAATTGGTTCATTGAAATGGTTAAAGGAGATATATGAAAACCTTAATGTCATTTATAGAAATAGAGGAGACCTGGAAAGAGCGTTATTCTATCTGGATCAGTATGTACAAGTGAAGGACAGCATTTTCAATGAGCAGACTATTAACAATATTTCTCGATTAGAAACAGAACTTGCAACAGCAGAGCAAAAAAGGCAACTAGGTTCTAGAGAAAATGAAATTGTGATACTTCAACAGGAATCAGATTTGCAGAAGGCAAAAATCACTATTCTACTAGTAGTAGTTTGTGCTGTTTTTGGTGTGGCTTTTTTGCTATTGAGGGTAAGACAGAAGTCTGCCAAGATAAGAGAAGAACAAGCATTGAAAGAGGCATTAAACGCAAAGCAGCAGCTTGAATATAAGAACAGAGAACTTATGTCTTATACGGTCAATTTTGTGCAAAAGAATCAATTATTTGAAGAACTGATTTCAAGCATCCAAAAGATAAAAAAGAAACCTTCTGAAGATATAAAAAGCGACCTGCTTGGGGTGGAGAGAATAGTGAAAAGACATTTGCAAGTAGACAGAGATTGGGAAGATTTTAAGCTGCGATTTGAAAACCTTCACTCTGGATTTTTTGATAAATTATTAAGCAGAAATTCGTCATTGACCAATAATGACCTTAAACTTAGTGTGCTTGTTAAAATGAACTTTTCTATAAAAGAGATTGCTGATATGATGGGTATATCTGCAGAGAGTGTTAAGACTTCCCGTTATAGATTAAAAAAGAAACTCTCTTTGCCACAAGAACAAAACCTGAATGATTTCCTGAATGGACTTGCTTAAATAGTGACTTTGTAGACTATTTGTCTACTCGAGTTTAGGTTGTAATCTCCTTTTTTGGATAACCTTTGAAATTGTGCTAAGCATTCATGCATAGCAACATTATCATCTATCGATGATGATAAGTTAATTGGTGGTAAGGAGCATCTTAGGCGGGTGCTCCTTTTTTTATTTAATGATAAGCCTAGTTGATTTGGTGTCACCAGTAGTGGATGTCATATTTAGGAAATAGATTCCTTTCTCTAGACCATCTGTATTTACTCGGTAATTCATCGGATTTACTTTTTCAGCATTCTCAGTTAGTTGATAGACTGTTCCACCTTTCAGGTTATAGAGAATTACTTCCTTTGGTTCAAAAGCAGCGTTGGATCTCATACTGAAATACTGGTCATTTACAACGCTAGGATAAATAGTGACTTCTGACTTTTTAATATTGTTTGTGTTTTCTACTCTAATAGTATTAAAACGCTCAAAATCACCATTATAGTCTACTTGTTTTAATCTATAAAACTCAATTTCTGATGCAGGGAAATTATCATTATAAGAATATTTAATAATTTCATTAGAGTTTCCATTACCTTCTACTTTGTCTATTTCATAGAAGTAATGACCATCTTCTGATCTTTCTATAACAAAATGGTCATTATTTATTTCCGTAGCTGTAGACCAACTTAGTTGAATAGAGCTTTCAACTTCAGCAGAGAAATCAACGAGCTTTACAGGTAGAGGATCTGATCCATTTCCATCGACAAAATTTTCTATATCAACATACCCATCTCCATCTAGATTATCGATAGGCTGTACCGTGCCTTCCCCAATACCACCATCATTTAAATTAGTAGAAGGGGTGTAAACAAGACCTTCGCCGCTGATGGTTCCAGTATTTCCAGCAGCGGATATGTCTTCAGTTACAACCACAACGCCACCTGCCGCTACAGTTATGCCAGAGTTGTTTTTGCCGAGTTCGACACTACCAAAAACAATAAGAGTTGCTCCAGAGTTAACAAATAAGCCAGCATTGTTTTTAGTTACATTAAAAATAATATCACCTCTGACTATTAGTGTACCACCTGCCGATACCGTCAAATTCAACCCGTTGGAATTCGCAAAAGTCAGTCCAGATGCTGATTCAACTTCATGAGCAACAGTTGGATTGGTTAGACCCGTATACCCAGGTGAGGAGCCTCCCCAAGTTGCTCCTGTTATCCAGTCTCCATCTTGAGTAGTTGTTTGCGTAAAACTAATTTGAGTAGTGAGTAGAAAAACGAGTATCCCAATGATTTTTTTCATGTCTATTACTTAAATGCTTATGCAAGATACGTGATTAAGCGGTTATCGGATTTCTAATTCGATGAGTGAGGATTTAATGGAGTTGAAGTGTCTTTTTTCTACCTTTGCGCCTCAATTCATCAAAATTCAAAAATGAAGTATCTCAATAATCTAACGGAGGGAATAGGAAATACCCCACTTCTAAAACTCAATAGCGTTAATAAAGGAATAAAAGGCACCATCTTAGTAAAGGTGGAATACTTTAATCCGGGTAATTCGATCAAAGATAGAATTGCACTTAAAATGGTAGAAGATGCGGAAAAGAAAGGCATCTTAAAGCCAGGAGGGACGATCATCGAAGGTACTTCAGGAAATACAGGAATGGGATTAGCTTTAGTAGCTATCGCAAAAGGATACAAATGTATTTTTACTCTAGCGGACAAGCAAAGTAAGGAGAAGATGGATATTCTTAGAGCAGTTGGAGCAGAGGTTGTAGTTTGTCCTACCAATGTTTCTCCAGAAGATCCAAAATCGTACTATTCAGTAGCTAAGCAATTAGAGAAAGATATTCCTAATTCTTTTTATCCAAATCAATACGATCACCCTGCCAATGCAGAATCTCATTATGAATCTACTGGTCCAGAAATTTGGAATGATACTGATGGAAAAATCACTCACTATGCAGCAGGAATGGGCACAGGAGGGACAATCAGCGGAACTTCAAAATACTTAAAAGAACAAAAATCAGAAGTAGTAACGATAGGTTTAGATTCATACGGATCTGTCTTTAAGAAGTATAAGGAGACAGGTATTTTTGATGAAAAGGAAGTGTACCCGTACCTGACAGAGGGAATTGGAGAAGACATCCTTCCAAAGAATGTCAACTTTGATACGATAGATCATATTGTGAAAGTGACAGATAAAGATGCTGCTATCATGACGAGAAGGTTAGCTAAAGAGGAGGGTCTATTCATAGGATGGTCTTGCGGATCAGCAGTTCATGGAGCTTTAGAGTTTGCTAAGGAGAACCTAAAAGAAGAAGATGTGATGGTGATTATTTTACCAGATCATGGGACAAGGTACCTTGGCAAGGTATACAATGATGATTGGATGAAAGACCATGGTTTCTTAGAAGAGAGAGCATTCGCTACGGCAAAAGACATTGTGGCTAATAGAAATGATTCAGCTGAATTATTGACTATTGATAAGGATCAGAAGGTTGGAGACGCTGTTTTAACCATGAATCAAAAAGGAATAGATCAAGCCCCTGTTATCGATGGGAATAACATTGTAGGAAGTCTTTCTGATAGCAAAGTATTGAAAAGTTTGGTTGAGGATCCAACATTGAAGAGTAAAACAGTAGGAGAAGTGATGGATGCTCCATTTCAGTTTGTTTCTTCTCTAGAAACCATTGATGTGCTTTCTTCTATGCTTAGTAAAGACAGAAATGCAGTTATGATTAGAGATGAAAATAATCTACCACACATTATTACCCAAAGTGATCTTTTGATGGCAATGACCAATTGATTAGATTTGAAATAGAATTTTAAATGACGAACTCTTTACTTGCAATCCCGATGGCTTCCATCGGGATTTTTTATTGATCTTTGCTCAAGGATGAAATCAAATCAACCCATCGGCATTTTTGATAGTGGAATCGGCGGCTTAACTGTTGCGAAAGCGGTGAAAGAAATTTTACCGAATGAGTCTTTGGTTTATTTTGGTGATACTGCTCATTTGCCATATGGTGATAAGTCTACTGCTGCTATTCAAGCATATTCAGTTCGAATTGCTGAGATGCTTTTGAAAGAGAATTGTAAGGTGATTTTGATTGCTTGCAATTCTGCGTCATCTGCTGCTTATGACTTAGTGACTGAGTATGTAGGAAAACGAGCTAAGGTTTTTGATGTGATTAACCCAACAGTTGATTACATCAGAGAAAAGCATGAGAATGACAACATTGGTTTAATAGGGACAAGGCAAACTGTAAATGGGGGAGTCTACGCTACCAAGATCGCTGAATTGAATCAGAATATTCAATTCTCTGCACTATCAACCCCTCTGCTAGTTCCTATGATTGAGGAAGGTATTTATGATGATAAAATTAGTCGCGAAATAATCAGTAAATATCTGTCCGATCCTATTCTTTCAGAGATCAATTCGCTCATATTAGGATGCACTCATTATCCTATTGTTAAGACAGAGATCGAGTCATATTATAATGAGCTGAATAAAAAAATAGAAGTAATCGATTCAGCTGAAGTTGTAGCTAAAGCGCTAAAGTCATTCTTGGATTATCACCAATTATTGACCTCAAGCAGAACGGCTCAGGATAAATTCTTTGTTTCCGATTTCACTAAATCTTTTGAGTCTACCACGCGTACTTTCTTTGGAGAGGAAGTTCATCTGGAGCAGATTCCTATTTGGGATTAATGAGCTTATTTTTTTCTAGGCTAATTTGTTGTCGAACGAGTATTTAAACCCGAATTATTCGAGCTAACTTCGAGTGTGCTTACATTTCTAATCTACCTTAATTTTCTACTAGTTTTTGTAGTCATCGGTGTATACGGTGAACGAAAGGTGGCGGCCTTTGTACAAAACAGATTAGGGCCGATGGAAGTAGGACCAAAAGGACTTTTCCAATCTATCGCTGATTTGGTGAAAATGCTTCAGAAAGAAGACATACGAGCAAATGCAGTAGACGTCATTCCATTCCTTCTAGCACCTATATTCGTTTTTGTTTCTGTTTTCGCCGGGTACTCTGTTCTTCCATTGAATAGTGAATTGGCAGGTTCTGATATATCAAGTGGATTGTTTCTATTGCTAGCAATCATATCATTAGATGTGCTGGGAATTTTGATGGCTGGATGGGCCTCTAACAATAAATACAGTTTGTTCGGAGCTATGCGTTCAGTAGCACAAATAGTGTCTTATGAAATTCCGCTTGGATTAAGCGTTTTATGTGTCGTGATAATCACAGGTACGTTGGATCTGCAGTCTACCAGTTTTCAACAAACTGGAAATGGGTTATTGGCTTGGAATATTGTTCAGCATCCAGTTCTGATTATACCTTTTATTATTTTCTTCATATCAGGATTGGCAGAGTCCAATAGAACTCCTTTTGATCTTCCAGAAGCTGAGTCAGAATTAATCGGTGGATATCATACGGAGTATTCGGGCTTTAGATGGGGGATCTTCATGCTTTCTGAATACGGCATGATGTTGCTTCTTTCCATTCTTGGAGCCGTATTGTTCTTCGGAGGTTGGAATTCACCACTCATTAACATTGGTTCATTGAAACTTTATGAACTAACCTCTGGAGCTATTTGGGGAAGTTTTTGGTTGTTATCCAAAGCACTGATTTTGATCTTTATACAGATGTGGGTTCGATGGACACTACCGCGCTTGAGAGTGGATCAGTTGATGGCGCTTTCATGGAAATATTTAACACCTATTGCCATTTTGATGTTATTTGTTTGTGCCCTCTGGAAATTATGGTTAATTAGTTAGCATTGAGTTACCTCTCCAACATATCGAGTGCTATTAGCACAACCGTGAAGGGACTTTCTCTTTCCATAAAGTACTTTTTTCAAGCTAGAAAAAGTAGAAAGAAGGAATGGGTTGCAGAAGATAATTACTTCGATAAAGCTGACGGCACATTTACAGTACAGTATCCACACGAAAAGATACCAGTTCCAGACCATGGACGCTACCAACTTCACAATGAAATAGATGACTGCATTGTCTGTGATAAGTGTGCAAAGATCTGTCCTGTTGATTGTATAGACATAGAGCCAGTTCGCTCACCGGAGGTATTTGGTAAAACATCTGATGGGACACCATTGCGTATTCATGCAGCGAAGTTTGACATTGATATGTCCAAATGCTGTTTTTGCGGACTATGTACGGTTGTCTGCCCAACTGAGTGCTTAACCATGACAGATGAATACGATTTCAGTACGACCAACATTCTTGATCACAATTTCTCTTTTAGCAAAATGAACGAGAAAGAAATAGTAGAAAAGAAGGAAGAGTTTGAAGCACATCAGGCGCTAAAAGTAAAAGCAAAAGCGGAAATGCCAGCCATTAAAAAGGATGTAAAGGAGGTGAAAAAGCCTGCTGGAAAACCAGTTTTTAAACCTAGAATGCCGAAGAAGAAATGATCGTTTTTATCATCTTACTTCTTTTGATTTTAATGGGAGTTGGGATTATTCTCTCTACCAAAAATGTCATTCATGCGGCCTATGCATTAGCGTTAGTGCTGATTGCAATAGCAGGAGTTTATGTATTGCTCAATGCAGAGTTGCTAGCAGTCGTTCAAATATTATTGTATGCTGGAGGTGTTGTGATTCTGCTCGTATTTGGAGTGATGATGACCAATAGGTTACGTGGTGAAAAATTAATTTCAGAGAGTAAGAATGTGGTTTTAGGAGGTATCATTTCATCTGTATTCTTTGTGGTATTATGCTATCTGATTTCCAATCATTTTTTTTCATTGAGTGGGATAGAATCAGAAGGAGATCAAGTAAAGCAGATAGGCGTCTCGTTTTTGATAGAACACATTGTTGCTTTTGAATTGATCGCATTTGCCTTGCTGGTAGCACTCGTTGGAGCAGCTTATTTGGCTAAAATGTCCCGAGATGAATGAGGTATTGACGACATATTACCTTTATTTGGCCGCCTTCCTTTTTAGCGCTGGCCTTTTCGTGGTGTTAACAAAAAGAAACGCGATTTTCGTATTGATTGGCATTGAGCTGATTTTGAATGGCGCCAACTTGATTTTGGTTACTTTCTCTTCGGCAGATCCTACGCTTAATGGTCAAATATTGGCCATTTTCACAGTTGTATTAACTGTCTGCGAGGTATCAATCGCATTAGCTATTTTGCTCAACGTATTCCAACAATACAAGACATCTAATTTGGATGAAGTGAAGGAGGTGGGGAATGAATGATCTTCTGCTCGTTACACTTGTTCTATTTATTCCATTGCTTGGGGGATTGATTGGTTCTATAGCAAAAAAGTATGCGAGTACCATATCAACTGGATCGATAGCTATTGCTTTCACTCTATCGGTTGTTCAACTTGTGACATTAGATGAGTCAATACTATTTAATTGGAATTGGACGCAAAATATTTCTTTAGGCATTCTGGTCGATCAAGTAGCTTCTTTGCTAATCGTTTTGGTGACCTTCATTTCACTATTGGTTCATGTATTCTCGTTGGAATATATGAAAGAGGATAGCGGTAAAAGTCGATATTTTGCTAAACTGGGATTCTTCACATTCTCCATGATCGGTTTATTGATTGCGGATCATTTGATTTTGCTTTTTGTCTTTTGGGAATTAGTGGGTTTAGCATCTTATCTACTCATCGGGTTTTGGTATTCAAAAGATCAAGTCTCTTCTTCTGCTAGGATGGCTTTCATGGTGAATCGAGTTGCCGATGTAGCATTGCTAGGTGGGATTTTGCTTTTGAGCAATACACAATCATTGAGCATTTCAGAATTCAATGGTGTTTGGCTTTTTGTGCCTTCTTTATTAATTGCCATTGGTGCGTTTGGAAAATCGGCTCAGTTGCCTTTTTCAGGATGGTTGACCAAAGCCATGGTTGGACCTACGCCTGTTTCTGCATTGATTCATGCGGCGACAATGGTTGCAGCTGGCGTTTACTTATTATTTAGAACGGCTCCATTTTTCCCTCAAGAAGTATTTAACATGATTGCTCTGGTTGGGATTTTTACAGCATTCTACGGTGCAATCTGCGCACTGACTCAACATGACATAAAAAAAGTGCTTGCCTATTCTACCATTTCTCAGTTGGGGTATATGGTGATGGGAATAGGAGTAGGGGCAGGAGAAGCTTCGCTATTTCATCTTTGGACGCATGGCTTCTTTAAAGCAGGCCTTTTTTTAGGAGCGGGATCAATCATTCACTTTTTGCATCAGACATCTAAGCAAGATGCGCAAGACATGCGATTAATGGGTGGACTGAAATCGACATTACCTTGGACCTATCGTTCTTTTCTAGTGTGTGGTTTAGCATTAGCGGGACTTCCTTTATTTTCTGGTTTTATGTCAAAAGAAGGAATCATTATTGCCTCTTGGGTATGGGCCAGCGAAGTTGGAACTTGGGCATATTTGGTTTCTGATTTAGCTTTCATAACAGCATTTCTGACCGCTTTTTATGTGGGACGCATGATCTCTTTGGTCTTCTTTGGGGAGAGTAGGGTGGTGAAAGAGTTCTTAGCTTTTACAGAATCAAGAAAAGTGGCTATGCCATTAATGATTCTTGCAATTGGATCTTTCTGGTTCGTCTATCATTGGAATCCTTTTTCTCATTCGAGTTGGATTTACCAATTTATTGGTGATCAAAAGAGTACCTCTGATTCATTTATAAGTTTATCAACGACTATTATTTCTTTTTTCTTAGCTACCGGAGGTCTTATACTGGCTTACTTTTTATTTAGACCAAAATCAAATTACATAAAGCAATACCAGCAACTTGGTGAGCCATCTTCAAAAATGGGTAGGTTGGTGTTTAATGGATTCTACTTCACGAAATTTTATGAACATGTGGGTGTTGGTGTTCTTAGATTGGGAAAAACGTTTTCATTTATTGATCAACAAATAATAGATAGAATACTACATTTTGTTGCCATATTAAGTGTGGTTTTGGGAAAAACTGTTTCGGTCATTGATCGATTCTTCATTGATGGGATCATCAATGGGGTAGCATGGTTTTCAATAGCACTTGGGGAACGATTAGCTGGAGTGAATGCTCGTGAGATTCAAACACAGCTAATTTGGTTATTGCTGGGGATAATTTTGATTTTAGGATATATACTTCTTTTTTAGCCGACGAATATGCAAAACATACTCTCCTATATTCTTTTATTTCCCTTGCTAATAGCAGCAGTGATGCTGTTTCTTCCAGCGGAGAAATGGAAAACCTTTAGGCGACTAGCACTTGGAGCCACAGGTGTTCAGTTGGCTCTTTCTATAGTATTACTTGTTCAGTTTGATAAATCTTTAGTGCCTGAAAGTTGGTCAGGAGCATTCCAATTTGTTGAACAAATGAATTGGATCACCATGTCATTGGGATCCATAGGTGAGTTAAGGATTCAATATTTTATCGGAGTAGATGGAATCAGTCTTCCATTGGTAGCTCTTTCAAGTTTAGTCTTGATGATTGGAGTGATCTCATCTTGGCATGTACAACAAAAGGCAAAAGGATACTTCATTCTATACCTGATTCTTAGTGCAAGCATTGTTGGATGTTTCATCGCATTGGATTTCTTCTTGTTCTATCTCTGCTTTGAGTTCATGCTTTTACCAATGTTCTTCCTTATTGGAATTTGGGGAGGCAAGAGAAGGTCATATGCTTCCATTAAGTTTTTCCTTTACACACTGTTAGGCTCACTGTTTATTCTCGTGGTGATGATCGCTCTTTACATGAGTGTAGTTGATGCAAATGCCAATACATTTAGTTTGGTGAGTATGATGGAT
>JBGCFL010000089.1:0-2931 GCA_045106975.1 Ekhidna sp.
TCCATCCTCTGTTCTAATATCCTGATGTTGTCTGTTATAGTTTTCGTGCGCTTCCATGATCCTCACTCCAGCAAATCCTTCATCACAAAATGGACGATGATGGCCTCCTCTTCCAAAACGATCCAGACGATAAATCATCATCGGGTTCATTTCAGGCATATAGGTTTTCGTCATGGTATATACATAGCGTGCGAGTTGCCTAGAAATACCATCTACCTCTCCCCCATAATATCTCTGCATCCTTTTCTGAAAATCAGAGTCTTTTGGATTGGTTGGCTCTGAAAAAATTCTGAATGTCCTATTATCAATCACTCCATCCACTCCTTCTATATTTCCAATCATATCATTATTCAATACACCCACAATATCCCAGCCTTCTTCCCTTGCTTTGGCGGCCAAATGCTTTCCTCCATATAAACCTTGCTCTTCTCCAGAGAGTCCTACAAGCAAAATAGAACTCTCAAATTCATACATTGAAAGTACTCTTGCAGCTTCAATCACACCAGCCATCCCGGAGGCATTGTCATTGGCTCCCGGAGAGTCGTCTGTGTAGTTCAATGGATCAGAAACACGATTATCTATATCTCCTGCCATTATCACATATCTATTAGGATATTTTGTGCCTCTTTTAATCGCAATCACATTTACCACTTCAGTGTCTTTGGTTATTCTTGTTTTTGAATTCCCTTTTTCCAATGTACGCATCATACTTACTTCTAGGCAGTTACCGCATTCAGAAGATATTTTATCAAACTCCCCTTTGATCCACCTTCGCGCCGCGCCTATACCTCTTGTTTCAGACTCAGTATCTGACATAGTATGCCGTGTTCCAAATGAGACGAGTTTTCTAATGTCCTTTTCTATTCTTTCAGAGCTTACATTATCAATAATTTCATAAGAAGATTGAGAAAAAAGAGTCGCTGCTAGCATCAGCAATAGGGTAAATAGAGAGGATCGCATGTTCAATAATTGTTTTTCTCTAAATTAATAAATACTTCATTGATCAGCACCTTGGCTATTTGTCCAATGCATTACTTTTGCGACATCAAAATATAAGCCATGTCAAATACTCCTAACCTCGAAAATCTTCAAAATATTTGTTCGCAAGTCAGACGAGACATTGTGCGAATGGTTCATGCCGTTCAATCTGGTCATCCAGGTGGCTCACTCGGCTGCACAGAGTACTTCGTTGCGCTGTATAATCACGTAATGGAGTATGATAAATCCTTCAACATGGAAGGAAAAAACGAAGACATGTTCTTCTTATCCAATGGACACATTTCTCCAGTTTTCTACAGCGCGCTTGCAAGAGCAGGCGTATTCGAAGTAAAGGAATTGGACACATTTCGTAAGATGGGAACTCGCCTGCAAGGTCATCCAGCTACGGAAGAAGGCCTTCCAGGAATCAGAATTGCTTCTGGTTCTCTCGGACAAGGACTTTCTGCAGCTATTGGTGTTGCATTAGCTAAAAAAATTAACAATGACGATAAGACAGTACATGTCTTAATGGGTGATGGCGAACAGCAAGAAGGACAAGTATGGGAGGCAGCCATGTTTGCTGCTCATAACAAAGTAGATAACCTCATTGCCGCAATTGATTTCAATGGTCAGCAAATTGATGGTCCAACGGATGATGTAAACTCTCTTGGCGACCTGAAAGCAAAATATATTTCTTTCGGATGGGATGTCTTGGAGTGTGATGGAAACATTATGACAGAATTACTAGAAACGATGGATGCCGCTAAAGCAAAAACTGGTAATGGTAAGCCTGTTCTTATTTTGATGAAAACAGAAATGGGAAAAGGTATTGATTTCATGGAAGGCACTCACAAATGGCATGGAATTGCTCCAAATGACGAGCAGCTTGCAGATGCCTTAAGTCAACTTGAAGAAACACTCGGAGACTACTAGCCATGGCACGGCAGGCATTAATTGAGAAATATTGAAGCCAAGATTAACAAACTACCCAAAATAGAAATTTGAAAACTTTCACTTCAAGACAATGAAAACCAAACTAACCTACACCGACAAAAAAGATACTAGATCAGGATTTGGAGATGGACTATTAGAAGCAGCTAAAAAAAATCCAGCAGTGGTTGGGCTTTGTGCTGACTTGATTGGTTCATTGAAAATGGGAGCATTTCAAAAGGAATTTCCAGAGCGATTCTTCCAAGTAGGTATTGCAGAAGCTAATATGATGGGTATAGCCGCTGGTTTAGCAACCGCTGGTAAGATTCCTTTCACAGGAACATTTGCTAATTTTTCTACAAGTAGAGTTTATGATCAGCTAAGACAGTCTATTGCGTATTCTGAAAAGAACGTAAAAGTTTGTGCATCTCACGCAGGGCTTACACTAGGTGAAGATGGAGCAACACACCAAGTATTAGAAGATCTAGGCATGACAAAGATGCTTCCGAACTTTACTGTTATCAATCCATGTGATTATTACCAAACGAAAGCTGCCACGATGGCAATTGCTGAGTTTGAAGGTCCTGTTTACCTGAGATTTGGACGACCAAGCTGGCCTATGTTCATGGAGAACCAACCCTTCGAGATTGGCAAAGCCATTACATTAATTGAGGGAACAGATGTGTCCATTTTCGCTACAGGGCATTTAGTTTGGAAAGCAATAGAAGCAGAGGCCGTTCTTGCGGAACAAGGTATCTCAGCTGAAGTCATCAATATCCATACGATCAAGCCTTTGGATGAAGAGGCCATTTTAGCATCAATCAGTAAGACAGGATGCGCCGTATCGGCTGAAGAGCATCAAATTGCTGGTGGACTTGGAGAAAGCATTGCTAATACAATTGTGAGAAATCAGTTGGTGCCACAAGAATTTGTAGCTGTGAATGATCAGTTTGGCGAAAGTGGCAAGCCTGAAGACCTACTTGATAAATACGGTCTGGGTGTCAACGACATTGTAGAGAAGGC
>JBGCFL010000009.1:0-21458 GCA_045106975.1 Ekhidna sp.
TGCAAGGGATCCAAGCTAGAGTAGCAGGTGATTTGGAAGTGAGGTAAATTCTTTAAATACTTGTTGTTGTTTTTACCCCTTGGTTTGCGGCACACAGACCAAAACTTCAATACCGTTCTTAAGCTCCCAAGTGGTTGAGAAATTGTTCATCAAGTTTTAAATTTCATTTAAGGGATAGATAGTCTGTGAGTCACAGACCATGGTGAGAGAGTTTTGGCTTTACAATTCTATTTTACTTTTTTATACAGGTATATGTTACCATCCCAAGGTGTTTGATCTTCGTACATGTATTTTTCACAGAAATTGCTAATACTCAATCCTTTCGAGTAGTCAATAGCTTCTGGATCGTTAACAAATGTTTCTAAATAGAAATATTGATTATCACGATAATCTATTCCTTCAAGAATTTCCCATTGACGAACAAAAACAGTGTCTCCAAATTGATCATTATATTGATAAATTAACTGGCTCTTTTCGATAGTGATATATCCGCAAGGTTGCGATATTTTTTCCCCATTCCATGATAGAGCGTGACCTATAAGTTCCCATTCACCTAATAAATTATTTTCAATACTACTCTTTGATAACAATCTATCTCGGTAACACTCTTCTTGTAGCATTCGCTCGGTATTATCTAATAGACCATCCATGTTTTCATCTATTTGCTCAAAAACACAATCGTACTTATTAACGTCAATTTCATCTAGAACAATTTCAATGACTTCAATTTCAGCTGCCTCAATTTCATTGATCTTATTATCGCATGAGGAGAATAATGCATCTAGGAAGAAGAGAAAAAATACAACTCTTATTATATTCATTTAGAAAATATAAACCTTTATATTCAAATAATTTACAATTCTTCTACCTTAGTTTGTGTCTCACAAACCATTTCTCATTTTTGTTTCGTGAGACATGAACCAAGGCTGTGGAAAAAAATTCTTAGAGTCAAACCTATTAGAAACATCTTCCTCTCCGAGTGACGGATCACAGTTGTATGATCTTCAAAAACTCACCTTCAAAAACAAATTCATAGCGGGAATCACCTTATCGAAAGATCGGCCATAGCCTGGGATGGCATAAACATCTATTGGGTCAAACTTGTCTCGTGTAGCTAGTACCCTCATTCTGAAGTTGAACCCAAATGAAAGTGGGTTCCAGTTCCATTCTTCACCTTCTTTATCTCTGAAAATGATTTTTCGCTCACTGAAAATGACCGCTTCATACCAAGTGGCGTTTAGGTTTTTTCTATTGATTGATTGACTGTAGCTGTCCTGTTTTCCGCTTTCACTCTCTATGCTATATTCACCTACTTCATCAAAAGTGGCAACTGCATATCTGAAGGAAAGTCCGATGTTGTTCTTAGCATCTATAGCTGTCACTATTCCTGCACCTACTCTAAAATAGTTTCCAGAGGAGGTATAGGTGCCATTTGCATAAGCTGATTTTGGAGTCAATTGCCCATTACCAAATTCAACAATGACGGGAAATTTTTCAGCGATGAGTATTTCAGCACCAAACTCATACTTAGATTCAAAGTTGGAAGGAAGAGTCAATAGTTTTCCATAGTCTATGTAAATGGAAGGCGTAATCATCCTTCTAGTAGCAAGAGAATCTTCCTCCTGAGCTATTCCTGTAAAAGGAATAAGCAGACTAAAAATATAGAATAAACGAAGCTTCGCCATCGGTGCAAATTTCACAGGTTTGAAGAGAATCAAAACTGTTCATTGGTAAAATGATTTGAATATCTTTTGCTCTAAGCAACACATTACGCTCAATATCCACTTCCTCTTCTATGGTATAATCCACTTCTATTTCATAAGTGAAGTTGTCAATAGTGATGCCATAAGTTGTGAATAACTGGTCAAATGATAGTGGCAAAGTATAGTTGATGGCACTGTCTAGATAGAGAAGCGTATCTCCTGTTTCTATGAACTCAATTTTGCTTACTGGGTTCCTGCCGGTGTTCAATAGTGTGACTACTTCGTTCATCACTAAAGTGAGGCTGTCTTGAATTGTTTTGTTTTCCGTTGCGGCAGCTTGATCATTGGAAAAATGACTAATGGCATTTTCAATGTACGCTTGCTCGTTATCTAAGTCACCTCCATTGGCAATAGAATCTTGTATGATGGTAAGACTGTCACCTAGGTTTCTTAATGTGTCTGCCAGATCTACTAACAATGAAGCAAATAGCGCGCTGTTAGTTTCTGTAATATCTATGCTGTCATTCATCTGCTTTAGACTATCGGCATTGATGAACATCATGTCAATAGTTGGATCGAAAACGATAGGTGTACCACAGTCTTCACATGGATCGCACGCGTAGAGTAAGACAATGACAGACAGTATGGTTATGAATTGCTTGATAGCTGAAATGATTTTTAGATAATCAGATTAATAATTGAAAATCAATTGAATAGATATTTCGATGAACTCAATATGACATGCTGATTTAAATTCTGGTCATGTTGAGGCTCTCGAAACATATTACTCTTTACAATTCTGATAATATTCAATTGATTCCTTTTTCTAATAAAATGTACTCTAGTTTCTATTTAGATTGGGTCTACGTCAAATACCACGCCAACACTCTTAAAAGCTTGCATTGAATGCATCATTTTTTCAACTGAAAGCAAGTATTCCTTAACAGCTGGCAAATTAACGCCTTGTTTTTCAATTTTCAATGTAATCTCGTGCAAGTACATGTTTCTAATCTTTCCCACGATGGGTTCTACGGGTCCAATAATCCGTTGATTGCCTAAATTTTTTCTAATCTCCCCAGCAAAGAGGGTGGAGGCTTGAAAGGAGACGGTCTTGTCTCGGTGTTTGAAAGTGATATTGATTAAGCGTGTAAAGGGTGGATAATGAAAATGCTCTCTCTCCACAATCTCCCATTGAAAAAAAGACTTATAATTATCTTTCTTGGCTCGTAGCAGTAGCTCTTGATCAGGATCATTCGTTTGAACGATGACTTTCCCCTCCTTTGATTTACGTCCTGCTCTTCCGCTTACTTGAGTGATCAAATGATAGGCTCTTTCATGCGATCTAAAATCTGGGAAGTGAATCATTCTGTCTGTATCGAAGATGCCCACCAAGTTTACTCGATCAAAGTCCAAGCCCTTGCTCACCATTTGCGTACCTACCAAAATATCGATATTGCCTTCCTCAAACTCTTCAATGATACGCTGATAGCCGTATTTGCTTCGTGTGGTGTCCAAATCCATCCGTTGCACGATAGCTGAGGGGAATAGCAAACTCAATTCTTCTTCCAGCTCCTCGGTACCAAAACCAACATTGCTAAGCTCTTTGCTACCGCACTCCACACAGTCGGTATACATGGCTTGGTTGTATCCACAATAGTGGCAAACTAGCTTATTGTTAAACTGATGATAGGTCAAACTCACAGCACAATTGGCACATTTTGGGATGGTAGCGCAGTTGTCGCAGGAGATATAGGAGGCAAACCCTCTTCTATTTTGAAAGAGAATGACTTGCTCCTTGCGATCCAATGCCTCTTGTATTTCACCGACAAGCACTGAAGAAAAATTGCCTTTTATTTTACGCTGTTTACGCTCTTTCTGAGTGTTGGCAAACTCCATAGTAGGGGAGTAGGCTTCCCCAAATCGTTTAGTGAGCTCGACTAAACCAAATTTCCCTTCTAGCGCATTTTGATACGTTTCCAGTGCAGGAGTAGCCGTTCCCAGCAATACCTTGGCTTTGTGTATTGTAGCTAGATAAATGGCTGAATCCCTGGCATGATAGCGTGGATTGGGCTCAAACTGTTTGTAGGATGGCTCATGTTCTTCATCTACAATGATCAATCCTAGGTTCGAAAAAGGAAGAAATACCGCGCTTCGCACTCCAACTACAAATTGAAATTCTCCTTTAAGTACTTTCTGCCAAACTTCTACTCTTTCATTGTCAGAATAGCGGGAGTGATACACTCCAAATGAATGACCGAAAATACGATGAAGGCGAGCAATGATCTGGGTAGTAAGTGCGATTTCTGGCAAGAGGTAAAGCACCTGCTTTCCTTTCTCGATTTGTTCTTTTATGAGCTCAATATAGATTTCCGTTTTCCCACTTCCGGTAATTCCATGAAGTAACACCGTATTGAGAGATTCAAATGATTCTGTAATGGCATTCTTGGAATCTTCTTGTGCTACGCTCAGCGCTATTTCTTTTGATTCAACCTGATCAGTAGTTACTAGTCTAGAAACAGTTTCTTCCCACTCTACAAATATTTTATTCTTTAGTAAAGTCTTTAAGGATGAGCTACTTATGTCATGCTGTAAGAGGATAGATTTCGAAATGCCATTAGCATTGCTTGATGGATTTTCAAGAACAGGAATCTCCTTGATATAGGAAAGTATGACTTCTTGCTGTTTGGTCTTGGTTTCCAGTTCATTGATCAGTCCTTCTAGCATGTCTTCTTCTATGAAGCTATCAGATAACCTGACTTTCTTTACTTTCTTCGGCTGATACTTATCCTTTACTTTTTCAAAAAGATCAATGTATCCCTTTTCAGAAAGATGTTTGAGTACACGTTGAGGCTGTTTCAGTCCCAGAACCTCACCTACGTCTTTGATAGAGAGGTCATTGGTTTTGAGGACTTCCAAAAGTGACCATTCCCTCATTTCAATATCCAAATCCTCTGGCACAATCTCCGGGTTGATACTCACAAATGATTCGCTAGATAGTTTAAGTGCAGCTGGCAAGGCAGCATTCATAACTTCTCCTAAGGTGCACATGTAATAACGCGCCATCCATTTGAAGAAGGTCAGTTGCTGATCCGAAACTATGGGCTCATCGTCCAATACATCTAGTAGCTCTTTCGGATCGTAATCAGCAGGAGTTTGGGAATGAGTGGTCAGGACTATTCCTGTATAGATTTTTTTAGCACCAAAAGACACGACCACCCTTGATCCTGCCACTGCAACATCTTCATAAGAGGAAGGAATGGCATAAGTAAATGTGCCATGGAGTGGGAGAGGAAGGATGATTTCTGCGTAGGTCAAACCTTTTATTACTTGAGTTCAATTAGAAAATTAATCATTCATTAATTGAATTGCCTTGTCAACTGAAGTAACAGGCAGTTTACAGGCCTTATCGTAACAAACGTAAATAGTAGTTTCTCCTGCAATAGCCTCTTTTAGCTGAAAAGGAGCTTTGTCAGAGACTGCATTAGTTCCCGTAATGATTTTGTTAGGGATAAACTTCTTATTGATTTCAAGACCAATCTGAACAGCCTCTTCTCCAACAATCACCACCTCTGCAAAAGAGCTTTCAAGTTCCATGGCAAGCATTGCCCAGTTACTCATGTATTCAGGTTCTTTCTTTACCAGTTCAATGACTTGAGCTAATATGGATTTTCCTTTTTTAACCATGGAGTCATTGTATAGGTGAGTTCCAAGGTGAATTAAATTCCAGGTCATGATGGAATTGGATGCAGGGACAACATTGTCAAATAGCTCCTTTTTACGAGCAATGAGACTTTCAGAATCATCACTGGTGAAGAAATATAAATTCTCCTCATCGTCATAAAAAAGTTCTTCTACTCTTTTGGTTAGAGTAAGGGCTAAATCAAGATATTGTTGATCGAAAGTGGTTTCGTAATACTTTATAAAACCTTGAATGACAGCTGTATAGTCTTCTAGAAATCCTTCCTGATCTTTGTTCGGGAATCGTTTTAGCACACCATTGCTGATAAGCTCCGTCCTGATAAATGAAGCATTTTTGTTAGCTAAATCAATGAGTAGAGGATCATTAAGCGCTTGATAAGATTCTGCTAGTCCAGAGAGTGTCAGCCCATTCCATCCCGCTATTATCTTGTAGTCTAGTCCTGGTCTTATACGCTTTTCTCTTTCAATCATTGCTTTCTCTTTGAACGCTGTTATCCGCTTGAGCAATTCGTCTACTTCAAGCTGAAATTTTTTGGCTATTTTTTCATCTTCCTCAACCACTCTGAGCGCATTATGTCCTTCCCAATTTCCATGAGGTCTGACATCATAATAGGCTTCAATCAACTCAAAGTCCTCACCCGCAAGCTGTTTTACTTCATCATGTGTCCATACGTAAAATTTCCCTTCGACCCCTTCGCTATCAGCATCTAAAGCGGAGTAGAAGCCTCCCGATTTGTCTAGCATTTCTCTCTGAAGCCAAGAAGCAGTCTCCAAAATGGTTCTTTTAAACTTGTCGTTTTTTGTGATTTTATATCCATTGGCGTAGAGACTCAAAAGTTGCCCATTGTCATACAGCATTTTTTCAAAATGAGGGACATGCCACTCTTCATCGGTACTATACCTTGCAAATCCGCCACCAACATGATCATAAATACCACCATCAGCTATTTGCTCTAGTGTAAATTCGAAATGCTTTAAGGCAGACTCATTTTTGGTTAGATGGTAGTAGGTAGCTAAAAACTGCCAAACCGAAGGCATTGGGAACTTAGGAGACTTTTGCACTCCTCCATAGATGGGATCAAACTTCTTATCCAATGTTTGAAACATGGAGTTTATTTCCTCGTCATTCAGTTTATGATCAGTACCCTCTAACTTATATTTTTCTGATTCTTTTTGTTGCAAACTCTGTGTAAAACCATCGGCTGATTCATCAATTTTTACTCGCTGATTTTTGTAGGCGTCCGCTATACTTGAGAGCAAATTCATCCATCCCTCTCTTGGGAAATAGGTGCCTCCATAAAAAGGCTTCTGATCAGGAGTCAAGAAAACATTGAGTGGCCAGCCACCTCTGAGTCCCATTGCCTGTACGGCATCCATATAGATTTGATCAATGTCTGGTCGTTCTTCTCTGTCTATCTTGATGCATACAAAATGCTCGTTCATTAGCTCAGCTACAGCTGAATCTTCGAACGATTCTTTCTCCATGACATGGCACCAGTGGCAGCTACTATATCCAATGCTGACCAAAATGGCCTTGTCTTTTTCTTTCGCTTCCGCTAATGCCTCTTCACTCCATTCCTTCCATTCCACAGGATTGTGTGCGTGCTGCAATAAGTATGGGCTTGTTGAGTGGATTAGCGAATTGGTATGTTCAGGCATTTTTTTTTCGTTTTGCGATTGGCAAGAAAGAGTAAGTATTATAATCGATAAGGCAATTGGGAGCTTCATTTAAGTTGCTCTTGAAGCATCTGTTTCTCAACACTTATGTCAACAAGATCATTCAACTTTTCGAGCTGGAGTAGCGTATTTTTTAAAAACTGCTGATGCTTGTCCGAATGAGGCTGAAACGGTTTGTGATGCAGAGCTGATTTAATTTTTTGCCATTCAGAGAGAAACGATAATGCTTCTTGATCGAAATAGGTGTCAGAAAATTTCTTCCATACATATTCAACAGCTTCTTCCGACGGATGAATCATGTCTTTTTTGTAAAAACGATAATCACGTAACTCATCCATCATGATTTCATAAGAAGGGAAGTAATGAAGGTGTGAATGATTATTTACCAACTCATGAACAGCGCTAATCAATCTTGATTTACTCAAATTATTTTCAACTAATCCATCTTTTACGTGCCGCACTGGACTTACAGTAAATAAGATGTTCAATTCAGGATTAATGCCTTTGAGGTAGTCAATCGTCTTTTTGAAATCGTCAACAATGCTATTGGTAGTCAATAATTCCTTGCTAAACTGATTAGATGGAATTTTATGGCAGTTGGCAACTATTTCATTCGTTGCTTTTAATCGGTAAACCAATCCCGTTCCGAGTGTAATGACTAACCAATTGACCTCTTTTAGGGCTTTATCGGATTGTTTTAATGCATTTTCAAAGGAGCTAATCACCTCACTTTCGTCTAGACCACTGACTTGTCCATGACTGTCCCAATGATAGAACACTCCTTGACTGTCTATTATTTCATTTCCTGAAGACTCATTCCTAATCAGTTTGCAAATAGAATGAGGGTTGTATAATGTTCCAAAAGGGTTGTTGAGAGAACTGAATTTGTTCTCTTTTAGAAGCGAACCAATTTCATCTGAAAAGCAAGAGCCTATCAGATATATTTGATCCTTGAGAGTAATTTTCTTTTCAGATTGGGGAATGTCGAAATTGAGTTTAAACACTCCTCGAAGTTAGTGCTTTAGAATAGCACATAGAGTTGAATAGAGAGATAAAAATGAGTTCTGTTACTATTCTTGGTAGTAACAGAACTCATGATCTTAGCTTATCCAGCCACTGGACTTAGCTTTTTTGGCAAAGAAGAACAAGCCTATTGCGAATCCGATGACCATGATGACCATTGGTAAACCACCGGGTCCTGCATCCATATCTTGATCGGTCAAAAAGGCGTAGTATCCATTTTGAATAAAGACAGCTACCATTGAAACCAAAAACATGATTTCTGCTAATCCTTTTCTTAAGAGTAGCAGTAAACTTCCAATTGCTCCAGCGAAAACAGCAGTAGCAAATGCAGCTGTAACCCAAGCAGGAGTTGGGTTTATCAAATTCTTAGCGGCACTTGCTATCTCTCCTAATACATCGTTTGAAGCAAAGGCTTGATCTAGGTAAGCATAGACTCCCATCAAATTCCATAAGAGTGCTAAAACGGATACTACCCAGAACCAAATAGGTGGTTTTGATTTTCTTGACATAATTATTTTAGGTTTGGTTAAGTATTAAAGATAAGGAATTGTAAAGAAAGAATCCTTGCCTATCTTCATGCCTATGAAAATTATGCTGCTGTTTTTGGGACTGTTTCCTTTTCTTGTTTTTTCACAGACCATGAAACCCGGAACTTGGGGAGGAGAAATTCACTATGCGGATATTTCTGTTCCTTTTACTTTCGAAGTAGGATACCCTAATGGCGAAATTCCTGAAATAGTTTTCATCAATGGGAAAGAAAGGAGAGTGGTTAAAAATGCTACAGTAGAAGGAGATAGCATCACCATTCCTATGGATCCTTTTGATGTGGCTATCAAGGCAAGGTTTTCAGCAATGGGCATGTCAGGGAGTTACATCAAATACTATCGTGATGTTAAGTTGCCTTTTTCAGCGTCTTTCGGGAAACCTAGATTCATGAAAAAAAGCACCAAAATCTCTCCAAGTCAATTGGCCAGTAAATGGAGTATGACGCTTGATCCAGAAACAAAAAACGCCTCACAGGGAGTAGGTCTTTTTAATTTATCCAATGGAGTAGTAACAGGAACTATTTTAACGGGAGTGAGTGACTACCGCTTCTTTGAAGGTATTTTGGATGGAGATTCTATTAAGCTATCCTCTTTTGATGGAGCTCATGCTTTCATGATTTTAGGAAAAAAGATAGGGCAGAAATGGGAAGGAAAAATGATTTATGATATTAACTACGCTGAACCATGGATAGCAGAGCCTAACCCTAATGCGGCACTACCTGATCCATTTGAAATAGTAACCTTAGAACAAGGAGTACACAAACCATATTACGATTTGCTTTCAGCAGGAAGTGGAAAAAATGCCATCAATGCGGAAGAGTATGCGGGGAAAGTGTTAGTTATTCAACTATTTGGCACTTGGTGCCCTAACAGTCACGATGAAACACAATACTTGGTGAAATGGTATGCGAAAAATAAGGATAGGGATATTGCTATTTTAGCTTCATCCTATGAGGCAAACTACTCGCAGGAATATGGATTGAAAAGGTTAGATGATTACAAGGAGATGAATAATATACCTTACGATTTAGTCTTGGGAGGAAGATTGAGTAAAACAAGCGCAGCTATGCCATTTCCATTCATGAATAAAATAGAGGCTTTTCCTACGCTCGTTATTATTGACAAACAAGGATATGCGAGATATGTGCATAGCTACTTCAATGGCCCAGCCACTGGTAGCTATTACACAGATTTTGATCAACGATTTAATGATATAATAGATCAGTTATTAGAGGAATAATTATTCTCTCTTACAAAATATCTTCCAAGATGGATAAACAAACGTTTCAGGTTTGTTTATCCATTCTCCTACCCAGTCATATCCTTCATCAGAAATATTTGAAAAGGTGAGTCGATAGTCTCCAGGAGTTCCGTTTGGAGCTGGAGCATCTTTATAAAGAATTATTTCTCCATTTTCATTTTTCACACCCTCCCACGCAGGAAGGGTAGAGACAAGTGCAGAGGAACTATAATAGTAAACGTACCATTTGCTACTGTCAGAATTAAATTGTCTAATACTTCCAGAGTGGGCACCATCTGCTTTCAATGTTTCGTCCTGCACAGCCATTCCATTCATAATATACTTGAATGTCCAAGTCATAGCGACTGTATCTGCCCAAGTATTTTGATCTATTCTTGAAATTGACTTGCAATTACAAGTTCCAATTAACGGAGCATAATCAGCAATTTCTTTTGCAGCATCGGGATTTATAAGACCATATGGATTTTTGTCAGTTGAAGCATATTCATACGATTGACTTGTAGACACTAATGCAAATGGAGTGAATAATAGTAGTAAGATTAACTTTTTCATTGCTTTCTATTTTTTAGTAAAAAACTAGCTAACAATGCTCAATCCCTACTTTTTGCAGTGAGATGTCTTGAACTTGCAGGGAATTAGACAGTTGTCTCCCTAAGATGCTCTTTCAACAACCTAGTTCCAGACTTGGATAGTGGTAACTCCACTTTATTTTTCAAGGATAGTGTGGATGATTCGTAATTGACTTGATCTAGATATTGCATATTTAGGAGTGCACTTCTGTGTATTCTCAAAAAGTGATGATGAGAAAGTTTTTGTTCCAGTGTTTTAAGGCTTTGCCTAAGAGTAAAATACTTATCTTTTGTATGAACCTTCACGCAGTAGTCATCTGATTGAATCCATAATATTTCACTTAGAGGAATGGGCTTCATCTTGTAACCTGTTTTAATATTTAGATGCGGTTCCGTCTCCGTGGAAGTCTTCAAAGCCTCCTTTAAATTATCACTTCTTTTTTCTAGGCTTTCAATGACTATCGTTTGAGCTTCAATTTTCTTTCCTTTTGATTGATTGAATAGGAGCAGTGTGAGAGCAAAAAAAGCAAATGAAAAAGCAAGCCCTTTTTGATAAGTGAAGAAGATAATAACATGACTAAATTCTATCCATTCGAAAGAAGTATTCAACTCGAAGATGCTCTCTATTGTAACAAAAGCAATAGATAATCCAGTTGAGAAAATGATCAGCAGAAGAAGAATTGTCCATGATAGATTGGTTAGCACTTCCTTTCTACTCATGAATTTTTTCCAAACAATGATGGAAAAAGGAACACTAACGATGATCCAAATGACCCATCTTATCAAATGATTTTTGAATAGGGAAGGAAACGAGATTTTAGATGGATTTAAATTAAAAGTCTCTAGGTAATACTTCTGCTGGAGTGCATCAAAAGAGATGATTATTAGAATGAAAACAAAAAGGAGTAGTGTATTTTTTTTCGGAAACATACTACATGCCCACTAAAATGAAGGGAGCCCAATAGTAGGGTCTGCTGTATTCTTCAGAGTTAAGTAGAGATAATTTTGCCTTGCGCAATGCAGTATTGTATCCATGATGATCGTTGTTCAAATTGTATTTATAAAACTCGATCATCATTTGTGAAGTGGAAGCGTCTGCTACTTGCCATAAGGAAACAATGATGTTGTTTGCTCCAGCATATTGTAAAGCTCTGCTAAGGCCTACAATACCTTCACCCTTAGCTACTTTTCCAAGACCCGTTTCACAAGCGGAGAGAGTTACCAGATCAGCATTGATTTTTAAGTTATAAATCTCACCTGTGTAAAGGCTACCGTCCTCACCCTGGTCTGGACTAAGAAAAATTCTGGACAGTGCAGGTTCTGACTCATTTACTTGACCATGTGTAGCAAAATGGACAAATCGATATTTTGCTAAATCTTCCTTTTTGAAATTAGACTCACTCGCTTGGCCCCCAAGCTGGACAGTTGTTTCACAATTGTTACCCATAAATAAATATCGTATCTCATTTACCTCTTTTTTGGAATCAGGAAGGTTGGTCATTTTTACTTCATTTCTCTCAAAATTTACTGGCGCAATAAGTAGAATCTCAGGGCTTATTTTGTCTTCATTTGAAGATCGCTGTGTAAATAATGTTGCTGAGTAATCGTACGAAATATGGTAGTCTTTGAGTAGATAGGAGAGGGAGGCATAGTCATCGCTTTCATCTTTGTCGTTTACCAATCCTTCAAAAGGCAGAGTGCCCAAAGCGCCATCAGGTAAAATGATTAACTCATTAATTTGATTTGGTAAATCAGGTATGAGCTGAGTATAAAGTGTTTTTGCGGACTTGATATACGCCGATTTAATGTTGTATTTGATAGCGTTTCTGAAAGCAGCAGTTTGCTTGGAAAGATCCTCGGTTAGAGGTTTTCTAAAGGCTTCAATTTTCTTTTTACTGATTGCGAAAATGTAAAGTTCCTCTTTACCAATAAAATAGGATAGTAATGAGGCATTCTCGTTTAGCTCCGATTGAATTTCTTCAAGAGAAGCTAGAGTTTGACTGTACTTAAGGTTGTAGTAGTCTGGATAATTCGTTTCTAAGTCGGATATGAAAGTTCTGTATTCGTTTTGATAGGTGAAAAGTAGGTCTTTTAATGTTTGATCTTCACTATTTTCGGGTTGAGCTAGCTGTTGCTCAATGAAGGCAATTTCATCTTTCAAACTATCCTCTAAAACAAGTAATTCATTGGGTATACCCGAGAAATTTTTCGCTTTGGATTCTGTAATAGCTTCTAACAAGACGGAAGACTTACTTCGTTCGCAAAATTCAAAAGCAGTTTTCAAATAGTCTTTTCTTCGAAAACTCTGATCACTCATAATGACTGAAAGTTGTATCCCTTTTTCATAGACATCTTTTGCAATATCTCCTAACCTTATTTTGTCTTGCTCATTTAGCCTTTGTCGTCTTATAATAGTAATTAATTGATCACAAAGCTTGTAGGTCTCTATAGCTCCTGTAAGATCTCTAACATTAAGAGATTTTTCGAAATGCAGAGCCTCCAAAGCAATGGCTTTAGCTTGAAGGCTTCTTAGAAGTATATCTGCATTGAGATAATTTGATAGCTCAGGAAGATCGTACAAATCATTGGAGGACTGGGCGGGCAGGTTAGCGTAAATAGCATACTGATAAAATGCTACAGCTTGTTTGAACTCTGTTTTTCCTTTGTAGATTTCACCTAACAGAAAATAACTATTTGCAATGTCGGGATGCTTTTCTCCCAATATAGAGATGTACATCTGCAGTGCTTGATTTTGATAGTTGATTGCCTGATCAAATTCTTTTTGTTTTAAATAAACTCTTCCAATGCTAGACAAGATGTAAGCCTTTGAAATGTGTTTATCAGGATAGATTTTCTGATAAATAGCATTGATGTTATCAAATAGTTCCAATGCTTCTTCAAAATTTTCTTGCTCCAAATTAGCAAAAGCCATGTTTGATACTGTACGTACAGTTCGTGGGTCACTGCTGCCCAATTTCTCTTCATAAATCTGTTTTGCTCTGTTGAAGTAAATAAGAGCTTGAAGTGGATCATCTACGGTAAAGAGAAGTCCTAGATTATTGAACGAATTAGCAACTTCTACATCTTTTCTGCCAAGTAAACGCCTTTTAATGGTTAAGGATTTTTCATGATATTGTACCGCCAACGTATTGTTTTTAAGATTACCGTATACGAGACCCAATGCGTTAAAGCAGTTGGCCATCAGTAGGTTTTCTTCAGTTAAGAGACTTTCGGCAATTACAAATTGTTCTAATGCCTCATCATTCCTACCCAGATTTAAATAGCTAAGTCCGAAAAAAGTGAGTCCCTTAGCTTTTAGCTCGACTTCATTTGGTGTTTCCTTCTCTATGAAAGAGAGGGTGTTTTGAGCTAGACTTTTGGCGTGGAAAGGATCTCCTTTCAGCAGCTTACAATCAACCATCTCCAAATGAGATTTCACATATTCAATTGCTTTATTTTCTGAATGAAACGCATCTGCTGCTCTTTTAAATGCGTTGTAAGCTTCTTCAAAATTGCCTTCTTTTTTTAGTGCTAGAGCTCTATCAAAATCAACTTGCTGAGCAAACGAGTAGAATGAAATAACAATGAGAATATAGGATAAGGTATTTCTCATTCAATTAGAATTTATAAACATAACTGACGCTGAAAACCTCATTTCTAGTAAGACCATCTGGATTAAATTCACGATCTGTCAATTTAATGCCTTGTATAATTTTTATACTATTGTTCACATCAAAATGATACCCAAAACTTCCTAAAACTGAAAGAGCCAGTCCTGTAGTGCCATCAGGTCGTACTCGTTCTCCTGTCATTCTATTGGTCACTTCGTCTTTCGTAATTCTATAGATAGGAAGCACTCCTAAGCTGAAGTTGAAATTGGTAAATCTCCAGTTCCTTTCAGCTCGAAACATGATATCAGTACCTCTTTTTAAGTTTAATCCAATATCGTATTTCTCCCGATATTCTTGATTAACATTAGGAAAATTTCCCCATACGAATTGATTTCCATTTTCATTCAATGCCACTTGAATTCCTGTTGCAAAAAGCCATTTGCTACTTATTGCGGAGACTCCCGCAATTGCATCGAATGACCCAAGACTTGTTTGATAATACATGTGAATAGGAGCATCAACTCCACCAGTCTGATTATTATTAACCGTCGCATTAGCATCATTGGTTGGTATTTTGGTGCCTAGTGTTCCATTCCAACTCCACTTTTCACCAATTTTTATGTTCTTGGTAAAACTGAGCACGATATCGCTCAATCCACTATTTTCTCCTAAGGTTCCCTTTATGTGTTGATAAGGTACTTTTATCTGAAGCGAACTCCTATCGCTTAATGCTAAATTGAAATCAACAGTAGCTACAGTAATGATGGGTGTTAAAGTAGTTGTTCCTCTGTAGTAGTTGACTTCAAGTGAACGCAGCTTAATGGCAATACGCTTGCTGTAGTTCTGATCTGGCTTCATGGCACCCATAGTACAAAATCCTGCATCGCTACATCCTTGACCAAAAGCGAGGGTTGCTGAGGTCAGAAAAATAATTCCAATAATGAGACGCATAGAGATTGACTTTAGAGTTGTACAATTATACAGAATGTAACATTCAATTCAGATACTTACCTTATCTGAATTATGTCTTGTTCAGAGCATTTTCGGCGGTTCTTTAGCTTTTATGGATGATACAAGTGTTAGGGTAGATTAAACCCTGAATAAAAAAATATGCTTCAATTAAACCTTCTGCTGGCTTCTCAGTCAAAGAGCCGAAATCAATTTTGAAAACCATAAAATTTAAGATTATGAAAAAATTATTTTTTATACCAACGATTATCGCAGCATTTGTATTTAGCTCATGTACTGAAGAGAACGATGAAGGAAGTATTTCTGATGCATTGTTAGAGCAGATTGATGCAGACTCTGAAGCTGCATTGGAAGCGAATTACGAAGACATAGAAATGGTTGCTGAAGCAGGCTTAGCATCTTTATCGGATGAAGGAAGGGTTGAAAGAGATACGCTTTTGAACTGTGCAGAAGTAGATCATGATACAGAGAACAAAACAATGATTATCGATTATGGTGATGGATGTACGATTAGAGGAGGTAGGGTTCTAAGTGGACGAATAATTATTGCTTACAATGAGAGAAGATTAGAACCTGGTGCTTCAAGGACGGTTACTTTAGAAAATTTTTTCGTGGATGAAGTTCAAGTAGAAGGAACAAGAAGTTGGACAAATATATCTAAGACAATAGAAGATAATCCAAAATTTAATACTCAGTTGGTAGGAGGTAAATTGACATTTTCAGATGGAACAATAGCAACTAGAGAAGCAAATCACACAAAAGAGTGGTTGAGAGCAAGTAATCCTTTGGATGATGAGTCCCTTCTTGATGGCTCTGCAGAGGGGGTAAATAGAGAGAATATTACATATCAAGTAGAAATTCTTGAAACGCTTGTCTATAAAAGAACTTGTAGAGCTGAAAAAGTTTTCGTTCCAGTTTCTGGTATTAAGCAAATCACAAAAGGAGAGGATATAGCGATTATCAACTATGGTGAAGGAGAGTGTGATAATGAAGTAACCATTACTCTGAATGGAGAGACTTTCACAAAGATCATTGAACCAAGAGGGAAGAGAAGAAAGTAGTTTTCATTGAAGGTAGTTTTCATTGAAGGTAGTTTTTCAGGTAGGTGCTTTTGGTCATGAATGAAAATTCATGGCCATTAGCTATTTCATGGCTTTGCTTATTTTGGTTTCAAAATTGATTTCTTGAACCCATTTTAAAGGATGATAACCTAATGGTTGATCTGAACATCAAAGACTTTGAATAATGGAGCCGACGGCTATTCTGCAGATGTAAAAACATAGGATATGATGTTGGCTCCCATCTTTAGTGCTTCGAGTCTCAATTCTTGAGGATCATTATACACAGACCGATCTTCCCATCCATTCCCTAAATCTGATTCATAACTATAAAAACACACGAGTCTGTTTTCATAGATAATCCCAAAACCTTGAGGTGCTTGTCCGCTGTGCTCATGGATTTTTGGAAGCCCTTGATCAAAGTCAAATTGCTGATGGTAAATGGGGTGATCAAACGGTATCTCCACAAAATCTAACTCAGGAAATACCTTTTTCATCTCTATTCGAATGAATTGGTCTAGACCAAAATTGTCATCAATATGAAGAAATCCTCCTGATACTAGATACTTTCTTAGGTTGTCTGCTTGATTTGGCTTGAAGACCACATTACCATGTCCAGTCATATAAACATATGGATAAAGAAAAAGGTCAGGAGTACCGATATCAACTACATCTTCCTTCAATGCCATTTTAGTACTTATCCGCTCATTACAAAACTCAATTAAATTTGGAAGAGCAGTTTTGTTGGAATACCAATCGCCACCACCATCGTATTTCAATTTACCAATTTTCACAGGTTGTGAAAAGGCTATTAAGCTTATGAGAATTAGGAAAAAAGTAAGTGATATTCGCATGAAGTAATTATACCGATTTCTAGAAAATAAGTTTAATCAAACAATTCAATCAAAGGATTTCCTGTTGCGCTACTTGGCAGTCCAATTCCCATGATGATAGAAAGTGATGGCGCTATGTCGGTGATGTTGACTCGTCGTACAGAGTTTCCTACAGGAATTTCCCCTCCATAGAAAATGATTGGAACATTGGTGTCATAGGTATAAACCGTTCTGTGATCTGTTCCCTCTCTTCCATAGGAATTATTTAATTGTCCAGAGGATAATAGATATAGAACATCACCTGACCTTTCATTATTATATCCATTTTGAAGCATCAATAGAATTGGATCGGTGAAACTTCTCTCGGCCACTTTATCAGCTGTAAAAGCTTCAGATATGTAATCTTCGTTTTGAAGAATCATTGCTGCTTTTTTACGAATTTCACCAAGATTGATCTTCTTTTCCTTGATGAGAGATTGATTTAAATAGGCCTGCTCATTGACTATGCGAAGTACCCATTTATTCTCACCGTAAATCTTACTCAGCCCTTCATTTAATATGTTTTTGATATTGCCCCTGTTGTGGTACCCACCAGGCATTTTGTTTTTCACTAAATAAGCAGAAACATCATTTGCTCCATGGTCGGCAGTCAAGAAAACAACATAATTATCTTTACCCACTTCGCTATCAAAAAAATTGAGCATAGTTGCTATCTCAGCATCTAGACGTAAATATGTGTCCTGCACTTCTCTTGACCTGGGTCCGAACTTATGGCCAATGTCATCGGTAGCAGAAAAACTAACTGTCAAAAAATCAGTGATGTTGTCTTCACCAAGTTTTTCTGATTTTAAGGATTCCATTGCAAATTCCGCAATCATTGTGTTCGTAAAAGGAGTGTACTTCAGGAGTCCTGGGTCATTCTTTACAAGTGTCAGATCATGGGGGAATGTTGATCCTAATCCTTTCCAGAGATCTTGCTCATATTCATTTTTATCTGCAATGCTCTCCGTGTACAGTTTTGGATCTTTAAAATAATCCCATTGTTGATTTAAGAGCCCTTTTGACCTTTCCTTCTTATTATATTCTTGTACCCATTTTGGAAGCGACTTCATATAATAGGTACTCGTCATCATGTTCCCACTTTTCAGATCATACCAGTACGCCCCGGTTGGGTTATGTCCAGCAGGGAGTGACGCCCCTCTATCTTTTAATGAAACGCCAACAACTTTTGATTGAAAATTATAGAATAATCGCAGCTCATCAGTAATGGTAGTTGTAAGCATGTTTCTTGGGGAAACTTTACCGCTTGATTCTACTCCGCCAACACCTACTACTGTTGAATCTCCGACGCAATTAATATCACCTGAAATAGCGTTTACATACCAGTCATTACCGACAATTCCATGTCTAGCAGGAGTTGTTCCGGTGAAAATAGATGCATGTCCTGGTCCAGTTTTGGTCGGGATGTAGTTATAATGTGCATTTTTATAAAGGAAACCATCATTGACTAACCTATTAAATCCATCATCACCGAACTTCTCAGAATAGCGCTGAAGATATTCATACCTCATTTGATCTACCACTATTCCCACCACCAACTTTGGTTTTTCTTGAGAAGTAGCTAAGAAGGATAGAGCAGTGGAAAAGAGGAATAGTATTTTTTTCATCTGTTTTTTCAATTCTAAGTGTGAAGGTAGGAAACCAATATTATTCCAGAATGAAGATTGTGTGAAAAAATGATTGAGCCACTTATGAAAGTCTCTTTTCAATACAGATTCAAATCAATGTAATTTGAAATAAAAACCATTCCGATCGGTCATGGTAACACGAAATTATTCAGGTAATTTTGTGCGATGCAAGACAAGATACTTATTCTCGATTTTGGTTCTCAATACACTCAATTAATCGCCCGAAGAGTTAGAGAACTCAATGTGTATTGCGAAATACTGCCATTCAATAAGTTTAAAATTTCTCAAGACATTAAAGGAGTAATCCTTTCTGGAGGCCCATGTTCTGTCTTGGATGAAGGCTCTCCAGATGTAGAACTAGAAGCTTTTGGCAATTTGCCAGTCCTTGGCATATGCTATGGAGCTCAGCTTTTGGCTCATAAAAATGGAGGTACCGTAGCAAAATCTGATCACCGAGAATATGGTAGAGCTAATCTTGCTCAGGTAGATACACATGTAGATCTATTCAAAGAAGTAGAAGTAGGGTCTCAAGTGTGGATGTCTCATGGTGACACCATTACTAATCTCCCTTCCAATTTCCAATTGACATCAAAAACAGAATCCATTCCAGTTGCAGGGTTTAAACTAGAAGGAAAGGAAACATACGGTATTCAGTTTCACCCTGAGGTGACGCATTCCACTCAGGGTAAAGAGATTTTAAGAAATTTTGTTGTTCATATATGTAAGGCGACACAAGATTGGACTCCAGATATATTTGTAGAGGATACAGTCTCTCGACTAAAAGAACAATTAGGTGTTGATAAAGTGGTGCTTGGTCTTTCTGGAGGGGTAGATTCTTCAGTTGCTGCTATGCTTATCCATCAAGCAATAGGTAAAAATTTGTATTGCATTTTCGTAGACAATGGTCTTTTAAGAAAAGATGAATTTGAAGATGTGTTGAAGTCTTATGAAGGACTTGGACTTAATGTCAAAGGAGTTGATTCAAAGGATAGATTTTATGATGAGCTTAAAGGTGAATCTGATCCAGAAGGAAAGCGAAAAATAATAGGTAGAGTCTTCATAGAAGTATTTGATGAGGAGGCCAAGAAAATACAGGATGTAAAATGGTTAGGTCAGGGGACTATCTATCCAGATGTGATTGAGTCAGTTTCTGTAAATGGCCCTTCAGTGACTATAAAATCGCATCATAATGTAGGAGGACTACCTGCAAAGATGAACTTGAAAGTAGTAGAGCCTTTAAATACCTTGTTCAAAGACGAAGTGAGAAATGTTGGTCGCACGCTTGAAATACCAGAATTCATATTAGGAAGACATCCTTTCCCTGGACCAGGACTTGGAATAAGAATCCTAAGTGATGTTACAGCAGAAAAAGTACGAATACTTCAAGAAGTAGATGCTATTTTCATCAATGGATTGAAAGAGGAAGGATTGTATGATGATGTATGGCAAGCAGGAGCGATGTTGCTGCCAGTTCAATCAGTAGGTGTAATGGGTGATGAGAGAACCTATGAAAATGTAGTGGCTCTTAGAGCTGTTGCCAGTGTAGATGGAATGACTGCTGATTGGGTTCATTTGCCTTATGAGTTTTTAGGGAAGGTTTCTAACAAGGTAATAAACCATGTAAAGGGAGTGAATAGAGTGGTTTATGACATTAGCTCTAAACCACCAGCAACCATCGAATGGGAATGATTCTATTATTTTTGAAAAAATATCTTTAGCCAGTGCGTCAACTTATATTCTTATTATCCCTTACAATTTCGATTAGTTCATTTGCTCAATCAAGGCAAGCTGAATACTTAGAGGCGAAGAGTCAATTCAACTTAGGTAATTATGATGCTGCTAAGCAGGCTTTCAGCAGTTTGAGTGAGGATCAATTTTTCGGCTCATACTCATCATTCTACTTTGCGCTTTCTTCCTTCAAGCAGGGAGACGCAAAACAGGCCACAGACATGTGGAAGCAGATTTTGATGAAGTCGCCGAATTGGGATCAAAATGGAGAGGTACACTACTGGCTGGCAAATTCATATCTAGTTCAAAAGAAGTATTACGAAGCATTCCAATATGCAGATAAACTTTCTGAAGAGAATCGTTCTGAATTACTAGATGCTCACTTCCAAAAAAAATCCAATGCAGCTTTGAGTGAAGCTTACGCTCTTAATCCTAATAATGCGACGATAGCGACTTATTTAGCTAAGTCTATAGCTAAGCAACCGTATGAGAAAAGAGATCATCAGTTGTTGGCTGAGTTATCTGAAAAATTTGGAGTGCCAATAAATGGCAATGACTTAGACCTTCCATTGATTAAGAAAGAAACCTATTCGGTAGGAGTTGTACTTCCGTTTATGTTTGAATCGCTTGAGGATCCTCAATCAGTCCTTAGAAACACCATCATTTTTGATTTGTATCAAGGAATGCAATTGGCAAAACAAGATCTCGAGAGTAAAAATATTTCAATTGAATTATTCCCTTTCGATACAAAAAAAAGCGGTAAAGAGACTAAGGGAATTATCAAGAATGAGTCGTTAAAATCTGCGGATGTAATCATTGGCCCACTATATCCAGCGCCCAATAAGGAAATCTCACTATTCTCCATGGAGAATGAAATAGCGATGGTAAACCCACTTTCCTCTAATAGTAGCCTAATTGGGAACAATTCCTTTTCTTACCTAATGAAGCCTTCATATGAAACTCAGGGAAGAATGGCTGCAAATTTTGCTTCATCAACGTTTACGAAAAATAAAAAGGTGCTCATTTTCTATGAAACGGAAAGAGATAGTTTGGTTGCTGAAGCATATAAGAATACTATACAGAGAGATAGCTTT
>JBGCFL010000090.1:0-55634 GCA_045106975.1 Ekhidna sp.
GTATTGTATACTCTCTTTACGAACCCTAACCATTCAATGCCTCGATAATTGAAGGATAAAACACTTCCATCAACAGAACCACTCCCATCAGCCCCCAGGTCGCCATTAATACTGAAACTGCTTACTCCTTCCAGATCTGCAGAAAATACAAATAAACCGTCATATTTAGCTGTGAAATATGATTCATTACCTAGATATGCTTGATCGGAATATATATTAGAATTTGAATATTCTAAGTAGCCCCCTAAATCAGTGGATAGTCTGTTACCTCCATCATACATGTCACCTCCACCATCGCTTATACTGTTTCCATATATACCGTCACGAAATAAATACCTTGAATCGAGGACAGAAGTAATAATTTCATTATTCTCATCTAAGCTTGACAGAACGTCTTCTAAATTAGTAAAATTGGCTTGATGAAAACTGTCTGTTGTAAGATCACTTGATATTGATTCTGAACTTGAATTATAGAAAGAGATACTTTCAGGAGGGACGGTATCATCTTTTGAATCAAGAACAAAACCATCACTAAATGTTTCTGACTTAGAAATTATTGAACTCAAACTTTGATTTACTGGCTCATTTAAAATCGAATAGAATAAGCTTCCGTCTCCAGAGTTAGTTATTGTAATCGGTAGAGAGTCAATTTGACTTTCATATAATGAAATAACTAAGGAATCCGGCTGGATTGAAATCTCAGGAGCTAGTCTTCCAATAGCTGATAAGCTAACATTAATCGTGTCTTCCTCAGGGTCTGCATCATTACTTACTATTTGTAGAATAGCTTCCAGAGTATCGGTATCAATCAGAGAGACAGAAATAGGTAAATCAAATGATTCAAATTGGCCTAACTCTGTTTCAGAAAATGAGAAAGTGAAATCGGAAAGAGAACTTGTTACACTAGATACGATAAGAGGTGCTGCTCCATCATTTCTGATAGTAATGGTATCAATGGCATCATACCCCACATAAGAATCAAAAGAAATCTGTGTTTCAGACACATTTATTTGAGGAGAGCCTGTTATTAGTAATGAGACTGGAAGGTCAACTACTGGATTGTCTAAATCATTTGAATATATTCTGAAAACATCATTATAATTCAAACCATCCATGAAAGAATTGATATTGTATTCAAAATTTACATTTATTGATTCACCTGCGCTAACATTTCCAGATGAAGGATAGGAATAGTTTATGAAATTTTCAAATGGCTCAAATTCTACCAAAACGCCATAGTCTATGAAACTGGTCCATGCACTTTCTCCGTCCAATGCAATGTCTGAAGTATTCAATTGATAATGACCACCTATATAGGTAGAATAAAAATCATCTCTTATAGAGAATTTGGTAAAAACTATGACTCTTCCATTTCGTAAACCGTAAATCTTAGATCCAATTGTTTCAATGGCTTCAAGACCGTATGCATCATAGTTGTTGAATTGGGTTTCTATTTCACCCTCATAATTAAGTACAATGAATTGTCCCCCTGAATTTAGCCAAATACCATCCTGATCAACTGCTATTCCTTGAGTGAAATAGTATTGTTCTGGAAGATCAATTTGAGCAATGATTGATCCATTTAAGTCATATTGAATAATTTGATTATTCAAATCATGTTCCCATAAAAAGCCATTGTAAAAGTCAAGACGACTTATCGAAGTTGCTATCGATTCAATTGAATCAACGACTACTTGAGAATCTACATCATAGCGATAGATGGTTGAATTAGTGGATTCTTTTATCCATAAATACTCCCCATCCCATGCAAGACCTTGTTCAATACTAACAGGATTTTTTTGGTGGGATAATAGATTTCCAACACCATTGTAGTTTCCATTATTTTGTACAGGCTGGTCATTTTCAATATTTACATAATTACTGGAATACTCATCAAGGGGCACAATATCGGCAGGGTTCGAAGTGACTGAGTAGGAGAGTGTTTCATCTCCATCGTTCGTCAAAATAAAATAGCCAGATCCGTTTATAGCCGATGGCAACTGAATATTAATTTTTTCTGAATTAAGTGCCAATTGAGGAGGTAAAAGTGTATTTCCTTCGCCTAAAAGGACTATTTTATGCTTAGGTTCATTAGGATCGTCTGATGTAAATAAGATAGAATCAATTAAAGCGCCGCTTTGTGAGGGAGTAAATATTATTGGAAGCGACAAGGATGTTGAAGGAGCAAGAGTAGTGTCAGAGAAGTCAAATCCATAATCAGTGGTAAAGCTTTCCGCTTCAGAGATTGTTAAATAATTGGTGCCATCGTTTGTGATTTCTACTATCTGAGAGGTAGGATACCCAATGTAATGGGTTCCAAAATTCAATGTATCGATCGAAGATATATTAGGCTCTCCCAACGTATAGACTGATATGGGTAAGATTGATGTCGCATTTGAATTGAAGGAAATGTATGAAAATCTTATTTGACCTTCCAGTAAATCTCCAGCGTTGGCGGCATTTACATCCACAGTGAATTTACCTACTCCATTAGGAGCTAACGAAATATTAGCAGCATTTGGAGAAATCCAATTTTCCGTTGACTCAATATCAACGTCTATTTCGTAATCGTTTGTGTTAACTACTTTCACTGTGAATATGTCCGATTCACCTTCGTTGATCTCAGTCACAATTTCAATTGGGTCAATTAATAACTTTCCTGATGATCCAAATCCTCTAGATACGGCGCTAAGAGCATTTTCTGCATTTAATCTACCACTTCCTAACGATCCAGTATAGTTAGGATTGAGTTGGTCGATAGGGTCAGCTGTTGAAAGTAGTGCTTCTTCAAGTTGTGCATTCGTTAATCCACTCCCATAAGCTTTGGATACTAGAAGTGCTGCAACACCAGAAACATGTGGGCATGCCATGGATGTTCCTTGATAATATCCATAAGAATTTCCAGGTAGAGTGCTTAGTACGCCTTCGCTTTGTCTCGAATTTGTTTCTCCTCCAGGAGCGGTTATATCTACCCAGTTTCCATAATTGGAATACCATGCTTTCTGATCATTATGGTTGGACGCAGAAACCATAATTAGGTGATCTAAATCAGCCTTATAGTCTGGAAAATTTGAACTGCTATTGCCTGATGAAAAAATAGCAAGACCTCCATCTAAGGCTCCATTCGAACTGCCTGCTTCTGTTGTGAAATATTGTATTGCGTCAATAATTGACTGATCGTATCCACCGCCTCCCCAGCTATTAGAAGAAATTACAGCACCCATATCTGCTGCGTAAATAAAGGAAGGTGCTGGATTGTAGATATAAGGAGAACCATTATCATCTCCTAGTCTCATCATCATGATTCTAACTCCATCTCCAGAACCACTACCTCCTGCAACACCAGCAATACCAACGCCATTGTTGTTTTCTGCGGCGATGGTACCAGAGGTGTGAGTACCATGTCCACCATAGTCTTCGACGCTAGATGGATCTCCTCCAACTACTGCGGCAGCAAAATTGTATCCGTAATAATCATCTATAAATCCATTATTGTCATTATCAATATTATCATTGGGAATTTCACCGTCATTAATCCACAAATGATTTACTAAATCTGGGTGATCAGTATCTATCCCCGAGTCATGAACAGATACAACTACTCTTGAATCTCCCGTTTCAGAATTCCATGCCTCTAATAGTGAAATGTCTGCATCAAGAGTTCCTCCTGACTGTCCATCATTGTTGTAGTGCCATTGATCTGTTAATAAAGGGTCATTCGAATCTAATTCAGCTCCTTTAAAATCTTCATGACTGTAAATGGAAATAGGCTCAGCTATACTGACATCTTGAAGAGATTCATATTGAGCCTTAAGTTCTTCAACAGTAACTCCAGGTTCTGTGAAAATATCATACCATAAGTGGAGTCCGTATTTTCTATGTTTTTCTTCAAATTTACCAGCGTATGGGAATACACGCTTCATATTGGTTGCGTGGAATTTTTGATTGAGTTGATCCACGGTTTGACTACCAATTTTTAGGTTTCCTTGCGCCGATACAAAATTATTCTGAGAAGCAGGAAGACTTATTGAATTTTCAAATTTCACCCTAATTGCATTGGACAAAGTATTATTGTTTAAATCCTGAGAATTGATAGATAGACTCAGAATTAATGCGGTAATTAGAAAAATGTTTTTCATGTAGTTAAGTAGTGATGTCGTACAATGGCGAATTTGATTTAAATGAATTCACATGTAAATCAAAGTGCAAATATATTACTTAACTGGTTAGTTTGTGTTCAATTCGCTATTGAATACTTAATATGATTTATTGAGAAATATTAAAAAAAATGATATTAAAAAAAGGGGAGAAAGTCATTAGCTTTCATCCCCTCTATATATTTAGTTATCGCCCTTTTTCTTAGTGGGTAATTGCGGTACTGGAGTACCATGAGCTCCATCCTTACAGCAAAACGGAAGTTTCTCATAAGAAAGATCAATCCTATTCATCCAGTCTGCATGATAACCTACTTTAGTCACACGCTCTCTTAGTTTGTCAGGATCAGTTCGCTTGGGATTGTAGATAATACTAAGCACCTTATCATCAAGATTTAGCGTCGCTTCTTTCACTCCTTTTTCAAATGCTAAATCATATTCCAATGCCTCTTTACACATCTCACAAACGGCAGATGTCTTAATTTCTATTTTGAATCCGTCTGCCACTTTTACAGGATCTTTTTGTGAATGCGCGACCAATCCAATGGAGACTAAAATGAATGTGGTTATTACTCTCATATTTTTAATTATTAATATCGATTATTTATTTCTTTTGATCTTATATCTGAACCCAGCATAAACCATCCTTCCAGCTACTGGTGCCCAAACAATAGAAGCATCAAAATTATTGCCAAAAGGATTTTTAGCATCAATTATTGGGTTCGATTGTGTGAAATTCAGTAAATTTTCTGACCCGAGATAAATATTTCCCCATCGAAAACCTCTACTTACTTGAGCATTCAATAAAAAAAAGCTAGGCGTTCTTTCCTCTCTTTGAAATTCTATTGGATTGTCAGATGTGATTGGAAGCCGCTTGCTTCCAAACCAATTTAGCGTGGCGTCTATTTCCCAAATGTCATACTTGGTAGCGTAAGTCGTGTTTAAAAAAAATCGATCTCTAGAGTTAAAAGGAACATCCCTTAATTCACCATTTATATTGGTGCGTACGTCATAAAGTTTGTAAGCTCCTTTTGCACTTAAATAATCACTGAATGAATAGCTGGCTTCCAATTGAAAACTATTAGCGAAGGATTTTCCTTTCAAATTATAGATACTCAACTGGTTGGAACTTTCATCCATATCGTACACTACTTGATTTTCAAATGTGGTATAGAAGTAATCGCCAACTAACTTAATTTCCTTGTCTCCCAAAGGAATGGAAGTAACAATACTACCGCCCATATTCCATGACACTTCTGGTTCAGGCATTTCTCTTATCGCAAACCTTCGGGATGAAACCAATGCATTCGTATTTTCGATGATCATGTTGGCTGTTCTATATCCACGTCCTATAGCCGCTCTTATGGTGGTATTTTCAGATAGCTGATATCTAGAGTGCAATCGAGGAGTAAAGTAGGTACCATACAAATTATGAAAGTCGGTTCTTGCACCCAAAAGCAATGAAAATTTTTCACTTCTCGAATACGTATATTCATAATAAACTCCAGGCACAATTTCTTCTCTATCTATCTGAGAACCAGAGTAGTTTTCCTTGAAGTCGTCGTACAGAATACTGACACCAGTTTTATACTGATGAAAGGAATTGCCAATAATATTTTGAAAAATAATATTACCGTATACTGCTCTCTCTTGACCATTGTAATTTTCTCTTCCAAAACCACCATCAATGTCAAGATAAGAGGCAGAGTAGATGAAGCCCCAGCCCTTATACGGTTTGTGAGGAAATAGGAGCCCTGTTTTTCCAAATACTTCAGCTTTTGTTGTTTTGTTTGAAAAACCATATTCAACAGAAGTTCTAAAGTCATCATCAAAATCAAATCCTAATTGACCTCCAGCTTTCTCATCCCTCATAAATGTGAAACCTATTTGAGAAACCAGCTTCTCTCCACGAAACTTATACCTATTCATGAAATTGATCTGCTTGGATTTTGGCAAGTCCATGAAGCCATCATCGTTTTTATCTATTTCATTATTGAAATAGTTAGAATGAAAGAGTAGGGCCGTACTTAATTTATCATTGATATCAAATGCATGATTAGCATTTAGCTCTAATCTTCCAAAGGAATTAGCATATGAATTCAGATACAGTCTCTCACTATTTTCAGGCTTCTTCAATTCTACATTGATTTGTCCAGTCATAGATTCAAATCCGTTCACAACTGTACCTGCACCTTTTCCTACATCTATGGATTGTACCCATGTACCAGGAACATAACTCAATCCAAACCTTCCAGCCAATCCTCTGACATTGGGAATGTTCTCCCTATTAATCTGAACATATCGACCATCAAGACCAAGCATACGAATGGTTTTTGCACCACTTACAGCATCAGTGAAAGAGACATCCACTGAGGCATTGGTTTCAAAGCTTTCTGAAAGGTTACAACAAGCAGCTTTTGTAAGCTCAGCTTCTGTAATGACCTCTATATGTTTAGATTCTAAATCATCCATGAAGGTGCTACTGGCTGTAACCACTACTTCACCTAGCTCAGAAGTGTTTTCCTTTAACATGATGTGCATCATTCCTGATAGGTCAGCTTGAAGAGTATCAGCTTGAAATCCTGAAAAAGAGGCCACTAATTTTACTTCTCGACTGGATATTTTAAGTGTGAATTGCCCATTTATATCTGTGACCGTTCCTGATTGAGTACCTAGTTCTTGTATCGTTGCACCAATTAATGGCTCATGGTTTTGGTCGGCTATTTTACCTCTTACTGTCTGCGACCAAGAGACATTGCATATTATTAGTAATGAGAGTATTAGAAGTGTTTTATTCATTTGTATTTGATTCTAATTGAAAGTTCGAATTAGACAGAATTGTCTATCGGAAATCAATTAGTTAATCAAATAAGGAATGTTTGGTGCAAGACCTGTTTGTCTTTATAGGGTAGAGGTGGTGATCCCTTTATGAGTGAGTTACCGGCTAAATCCTCTTGCGAAAAATCCTCATTGAGGAGCGTAAAAGTAATAATTGCTATTTGATATAAATCCGGCTGCAAATCCAAGTCAAATGAAGCTGTTGTCACTTCATCTACTTTCAGTTCTTCCTCTACATCCTCACAACAAGGCATCTTCTCCTTCTCACTTTTAAAGCAGTGAGAAGCGTGCTCATTGATAGCTACTGATTTTAACCTACCCATACAGTAATGCTTACTGAGCGTAACGCCTGTTGTAGCAACTAATAGAATTAGTGCTAACGTAAGATTTACTATTTTTCTGAAAAAAGGCATTAGCTACAAAGATACGTAATAGTATGATTAGAGGTTTAGACTTGCTTAACAGAATATTAAAACAGCTCGCTTAATGTTTGTTCATCAACCAAGTTGGGTAAAGTCACTTGCAGTTCTGGAGTTCTTTCCATTTCTCTTTTTATAGCAAATATGGCTTCTTCATTTCTAGCCCAACTTCTTCTGGCAATTCCATTATTCACATCATAGAATAGCATACTTTTCAATCTTCTATCCGCATCATCACTTCCATCGAGTAGCATACCAAATCCACCATTCATTACTTCACCCCAGCCAACACCGCCACCATTATGAATAGAAACCCACGTGGCACCTCTAAAGCTATCGCCGATGACATTCTGAATGGCCATATCTGAGGTGAACTTACTTCCATCATATATGTTGCTAGTTTCTCTAAATGGAGAGTCTGTACCACTCACATCATGATGGTCACGACCTAAAACAACTGGGGCTGATAATTTTCCCTCTTTTATTGCCTTATTGAAAGCTTCAGCAATTTTGGATCGACCTTCTGCATCTGCATATAATATTCTAGCCTGCGAACCGACTACTAGTCTATTGTTTTCGGCTTCTTCAATCCATGTGATATTATCTTGCATTTGCTGCTGAATTTCAGCAGGAGAATTGGCCATGATCTCTTTCAAAACTTCAGCCGCTATTTGATCCGTTTTTCTAAGATCTTCACTCTTTCCAGATGTACAAACCCATCGAAAAGGTCCGAAACCATAATCGAAACACATAGGTCCTAGAATGTCCTGTACATATGAAGGATACTTAAAGTCAATCCCATTTTCTGCCATTACATCACCTCCAGAACGAGAAGCTTCTAAAAGGAATGCGTTTCCATAATCGAAGAAATATGTCCCTCTGGCTGTATGGTCATTTACGGCCTTAGCGTGACGCTTCAATGACTCTTTTACTTTGATTTTAAATTCATCAGGCTGGTTTCTAATCATCTCATTTGATTCTTCGAAACTCAATCCGGCAGGGTAGTAGCCACCAGACCATGGATTGTGAAGTGAGGTTTGATCAGAGCCTAATTCAACGAAAATGTCTTCTTGGTAGAATGCTTCCCATACATCAATAACATTTCCAACATAAGCGATAGAAACCACTTCTTTCCTCTCTTTAGCTGTTTTTACTCTAGGGATTAGTTCTTGTACGTCAGATATAATTTCATCTACCCAACCTTGTTCATGTCTTTTATGAGCCGCATTTGGATTTACCTCTGCACAGATGGTAATACATCCAGCAATGTTTCCTGCTTTTGGTTGTGCTCCACTCATTCCACCAAGCCCTGCGGTTAAGAATATCTTACCTGCTGGAGTATCTCCTTTCTTTAGTTTTTTTCTGAAAGCATTCATCACAGTGATGGTTGTGCCATGAACGATACCTTGAGGTCCTATATACATAAAGGAGCCTGCCGTCATTTGGCCATACTGGGTCACTCCAAGAGCATTGAATTTTTCCCAATCATCTTGACTTGAATAGTTAGGAATCAGCATTCCATTTGTTACGACAACTCTTGGTGCCTCTTTTGATGAAGGAAAGAGTCCCATTGGGTGACCAGAGTATAGATGCAGTGTTTGTTCATCGGTCATTTCGCTCAAGTATTTCATGGTGAGCAGATACTGTGCCCAGTTCTGAAATACGGCACCATTTCCACCATAAGTAATTAGTTCTTCTGGATGTTGAGCTACAGCTGGATCAAGGTTGTTTTGAATCATAAGCATGATTCCAGCTGCTTGTTGAGATTTGGCAGGATATTCTGAAATAGGTCTTGCGCGCATTTCATGATCTGGCATGAAACGATACATGTATATGCGGCCAAAATCATTCAATTCCTTTGCAAACTCTTTGGACAGTTCATTGTGCCATTCGCTAGGGAAATACCTAAGAGCGTTTTTAATGGCAAGTTTCTTTTCTTCAATAGATAAAATGTCCTTTCGCTTCGGCGCTCTATTTACGCCTTGACCTAATTTCTTTTCAGAAGGTAGTGTAGTTGGAATTCCTTGCTTTATTTGATCTTTAAAAGTCATTGAATGAGCGTTTGAGTAAGGTTCTGAAGGTTTAATATAAGTCGAAATCATTACTGAAATCTGTTTTCAGCGAAAGCTTATTTTTTATTGCAGTTTGGTCTGCTATATCAATGAGTTTTTTACTCCTCACTAATTCTATCGCCTTTTCCATATCGTCTGACATGACACGATCTTTATCAACATGAGAAATATGTTTTCTCACTTCTTGGTGAAGCGCCTCCATTACTTTGCTTGATTTCAGATCACTATGAAAATCCAGTGCCTGTGCAGCACAGTAAAGTTCAATGCCAATGATTTTCTCAACATTTTCAATTACTCTAAGTGCTTTTCTACCTCCAATAGAGCCCATGCTCACATGATCTTCTTGACCGAGAGAAGTTGGAATACTATCAGCACTTGCAGGAAAACAAAGACCTTTATTCTCACTTGCAAGAGCGGCTGTCGTGTATTGAGGGATCATGAATCCTGAGTTTGTTCCAGTTTCTTTCAAAAGAAGCTTTGGCACTCCTGGCGTATCACCTTCCAATGAAAGATATATTCTCCTATCTGAAATATTTCCAATTTCAGAGGCTGCTAAACATGCATAATCTAATGGTAAAGCCATAGGTTGACCATGGAAATTACCACCACTAATAGTATGATCTTCACTAAATACGACTGGATTATCAGTGACTGAATTCAATTCAATTTCTAAAGATTCCTTTAGGTGTAGCCAAGCATTCCTTGAAGCACCATGAACTTGAGGCATACATCTAAGAGAATATGGGTCTTGTACACGAGCACAGTTGGCATGAGAGTGTACCACCTCTGATTCAAAAAGCAAGTTTCTTATTCGTTCAGCAACATGTCTATTTCCTTTATAAGCCCTTAGTTCATGCAACTCAGAGGAAAATGGTTTCACTGAACCCAGCAAACCTTCTATCATCATTGCGCCAGTAATATCCGCGTGAGCGAGTACATTTTGGAGACGTTCTACCACGCTTACACCAAAGGCGGCTATGAATTGGGTTCCATTAATTAGACCTAATCCTTCCTTAGCTCCCAATTGAATATGATCTAATCCTTCATTAGTCAGACAATCTTGAGTGACTGTGAACTTACCTTTATATTTTACTTTACCCAATCCTATTAGAGGAAGAAATAAATGAGAGAGAGGTGCTAAATCTCCTGAAGCTCCTACTGATCCTTGTTCAGGAACATGAGGAATCACATCATTATCTATATGCCAAATAATTCTATCTAATGTGATTTCTTGTACACCTGAGAACCCTCTGCTAAGAGCATGTACTTTGAGAATCATCATTAGTTTTGAAATCTCATCATCAATAGGTTCTCCAACTCCCACTGCGTGACTCATCAGAATGTTTTTCTGTAATGTCTTAGTCTCTTCTTTTGATATCATCGTGGTGCAGAGAGGACCAAAACCGGTATTAATACCATAAACTGCTTTTTCGCCTTTGGAAATATTATCAACAATGGAGCTGCTTTTTCTAATCGCATTTCTAGCTATTTCTGAAATAATTCCTTTTGTAGTTCCTCTAGCGATAGAGAGGGCAATTCCGGAAGTCAAATGATCTTCTCCGTAGTGAAATGTCTCGGGGTACTGAGTCATAGAAATTTAGTTGTTATGCCAACAAAGTTAATAGGTGTGATCTCAAAACAATGAACCTGTTCGAGGTAAATTTTGGTGAGCTAAATGCTTTAAATATAACTGCGCACAGGCATTAGCATCGCTCAATGCATCATGGTGTTTGAGAGGGATTTTATATTTTTTGCTTAAATAGGAGAGTCCTCTCTTGAAAATGATTCGTGTACATCTTATTTCAAAGTCAGGCTGAACTTCATCATAATAATCCAACGTATTCTGAAGGCAATTAACATCGAATCTTGCATTGTGAGCTACGAAGACTTCATCAATGACATATTTTTTTATTTGATCATGCCATACCTCATCAAAGTTAGGAGCATCTATTGTGTCTTCTGGCCTAATACCATGCACTTCTATGTTCTTATAGAAGTATTTATTTTTGGGAGGTTTTATTAATTGGTTAACAGTTGCTACCGTTTTTCCATCTACCACTCTAACCAAGCCAACTTGACAAATACTACTTGGATTCCATGTTGCAGTTTCAAAATCTACTGCTGTAAAAGATTCGAAATTGGGCATGAATCAAAATTATTGATTTGATTGCATACTAAAATGCGAATAATCTATATTATTTTGAACTGACTGAATAGATTCATGTTTAGTTAGTTAAATTCAATAAAAAACTTGTTTGGTTTACGGTTCAGAAATGAAAATAATCAGCGTTTTCCTTGGTCTTCTTGCACTGTTTAGTGCACATGGTCAATCATCAGGTGATAAGTGGACTGATATTTTAGTTAATAAAGAGGGTAAGGTTGTTTTCTATTGGTACCCCAATAATAATCGAATTGAAGAATCAAGAGATATTTTGGATGGAGTAGAGTATGATTTGGCGAAATCATTCATTGATTACATCAATGCAAAATATGAAGTGAATATTTCAATGGAGTGGATTGAAACTAAAGATTTCAATGATGTAATGGACACTGTTAGAAATTCGGAAAGTGGAGTCTTTGGCGCCTCCTCTATATCGATTACAGAAGAGCGGAGTGAGTATCTCAATTTTACACCTCCTTATCTATCTGATGTTGCTGTGCTTGTGTCTAGTCCAAATATTCCCTTGGCTAGAACAGCAAAAGAATTCAATAGATTATTTGATAGCCTGACTGCTATTAGCATCCCAAATACTACGCTTAACAACGCATTAAATCAACTTAGACTTGATAAAAACCTTCATTTCAAAACGGATTATGTAAGTAACAGTGGGGAAATCATAGACAGAATAGAAAACTCTCCTAATAGCTTCGGTTATATAGATCTTCCCAATTTCTTGGTGGCTTTTGATCATTTATCCAAAGTGAGAAGGCAGTTTTTCTATCCTTTAAAAATGGAAGGAATTGCTATGATCTATTCATTGAATAGTGATTGGAATATTCCAGTGGAAGATTATTTCGGAAGTGATCAATTTGAACTTGATAGAAGAAAAATTATTAGCAAGTATTTTGGTGAAGAGGTGATGGAAGTAGTCCGCAGAGTGTCTACTTCTGCGGAAATTGGACCTCTGGAAGAAATCGTTATTTCAACAAGAGAACGAGAACTTCAATATGAAGAATTATTAGAAGCCGCTGAAAGAGAAAAGGATAGGATAAGGGTTAGCAATGCGCTACTGATTGGATTTATTACTGTAGCGTTTGTACTTCTTTTTCTTTACATCAGTTTTCAGATTAAATCGAGAGCCAATGCAAAATTGTTACAGCAGCAAAAATTGATTGCTAATCGAAATGAACAACTGCAGATACTGAACGAAGAGAAAAATGACTTGATACAAATATTAGCTCATGATTTGCGATCACCCATTTCTAATATTACGGGGTGTGCCGATCTTTTAAAAGAGAGTAAAGGTTTGGATAAAGACTCTGAGAAAATGATCAGTTTCATTTCGCAATCTTCTGAGAAAATGGAATCGATGATTGCTAAAATTTTGGATGTAGATGCTCTTGACTCAGGGGATAATAATTTAACCATTGAAGAAATCAACATAATTGAAGTACTGGATGCTGTAATTGCTGAGAACAGTTCAAGAGCTGAAGCAAAGGAGATATTTCTAAAAACAAAGTTTGAGAAACAAGCACTAAATGTTATTGCTGACGCTTTCTACTCAAGTCAAGTTTTTGATAACCTAATATCTAACGCTATAAAGTTTAGTGAAAAGAATACTGAAATTGTGGTGAGTGTAAAGAAAGTAAACTCAGAAGCAGTTCAGATATCGGTAAAAGATCAAGGACCTGGACTAACAGAAGATGACAAGAATAAGATGTTTAAAAAATATCAAGTCCTTAGCGCTACACCAACGGCGGGTGAAAGGTCTACTGGTATAGGACTTTCTATTGTAAAACTGTATGCCGAGATGATGAATGGTACAGTATCATTTGAATCTGAATTGGGAGTTGGTACTATATTCATTGTCACTTTACCATTGGCTTAAAACATGATTTTAACATCATTAATCAGAATTTGATATAGAATTTGCACTCTATTAGCAGACCCATTATATAAAAGATGTAACTTCATTCTTGTGAGTACCAAGCTTTCATTTTTTGTCATTTTTCTCTGCCTAAGCTACCTAATTGTAAGTAGGTGGTTAGTTGATTGGGAAAGCTACACTCAAGTAAAAGTCTCTGATCGATTTGATGAGATCATTGAAGAGCAAAATCTTGATTTAATAGCTTGGCAGAATGGCAAAGAAACAAGTGTTGATTTTAGAAAGAGAACCTTTTGTAAAGGCAGACTCCAAAAATGGAGTGACGAACATCCATTTATTTATGATATTACAATTGACTCAATTGGAGTTATTCAGAATGAGTTAGGCCTTTTTCTAATTCAAGTAATCGAAGAAGGAGACTGCACTTATTCCTCAGTCATTCCACTGACTAACAATTATGCCATTTCAAATCAATATTTGAAAAGTGGAAATAATCCAATTCTTCATCAAAGTGCAAGAAGCTTATCTGCAGAAAAGGGCGATTACCAGTTTCAAGATTTATTCTACTATAACGTATCCCCAAGAACAAACAGGGTTGCAGATGCTGTAGCGGGGTTACTGATTGTTTTTCTGGCACTTCTAGAGTTTTACAAGTTTGCTGTTACTGGCAGAAAACAATTTGCGATAGGAACTTTATTACTCGCTTTAATAAGGATAGTAAGTTTAAAATTTGGGGCTCTTATCTATGTGTTTAGATATCCACTTTTCGATCCTATTAATTACACTTCACCTTTCCTTAACCCAACACTTGGTGATTTATTAGTCAACTGCATTCTTCTATTATTATTCGTTGTTCTATTGTCAAAATCTTTGACAAAAAACCACTATTCGACTTATAACCTTGCTTTTGCCTCCCTTATAGGGGCAGGCATTGCACTACTTTTCTATTATACTTCATGGAGCATTTTAGACAACTCTCAGTTGTCATTGGATGTAGGTGATTCAATCTCTTTTTCGGACTTACGCCTTGTTGCATTTCTATCCTTAGTAACAATTGGCATAGCATATCTAATTTTCTCCTCAAAAGTCTTTACTGAACTGTTCAGTGTTGATAATGCAATTATTCCCGTTGTAGCTGCAGGAGTTCCTTTGATTCCACTATTAATTCTTAATCCAAAAGCTTCCGTTGTTGTGTTTGTTCATTTGATTTTAACATTCATATCAACTAAGATCTCATGGGGAGAGGGTTTTAAAAAATTCAAATACAACAACCTCATGCTTCTGCTATCAGTGAGCATTGGTTTTGGACTTGCTCTATCATTCAGTGTATACAAGTATCATGAGGAGTCAGAGCTGGATGCGAAAAAGAAATTCGGAAACTATCTCTTATTAAAAAGAGACGTTTTAGGTGAGTACTATCTAGATCAGACGGTTACAGAGCTTTCTTCAAACTCTACTTTAGCAGATATTGCAAGTATTGGTAGCAAATCAGATCTAATAGATAGAATAAAAACACAATTCTTAAATCCATATTTCAATAAGTATGAGCTAGATATAGTTTTTCAAGACTATCAAAAACTAAAACTCAACACACGATTTACGAGGGAAAACAGTCTTCTTACTATAGAAAATAAAACGGACTACAAAAACATTTTCTTTGTAGATGAAGAGACGAGTTTCAAGTATATCTGTAAAATCAATATTGGAGAACTCGTAGGTTTGATCGTTTTACAAATCAAAAAAAGAGTACCTACAAGCGTTTTTCCGGCTCTATTGACAGATAATAAATACTTTTCATCTACGAATAATTTTGATTATGCAGTTTTTGCAAAAGGTGAGATTCTCTTCCACAGAAGCAAGTTCGGACAAGGTGAATGGCCTCAAGATGCAGATTTTCAAGACGATGAATTATTTGATGATGGTATTGAAAAAAATAATCGTCACTATTTTGGAGTTAGAACGAACGATGGAAGGACTATTCTTATCATTTCTAATAAGTATAAATCAAGGACCAGATTAACGAATTTCTCTTTCTACTTTTTGTTAATGCTCTTTAGTTTTGGCTTGGTTGTATTGATTAACTCTTTCAAATTATCAGAATCACGGCTCAACTTCACAAGCAAAATTCAGCTCTACTTGGGTCTTGCATTCATTATTCCATTATTCACTGCTGGCTTTGCCTTATTAAGCTCATTGAATACTTCTTATAGAGAAGAAATAGATAGAAGCTATCTGAAGCAAACCCTTTACATATCTGAAATACTCTCTGAATCTTTGGAAGACGGATATGAAATTGATCAAAGAAGGCTAACAGAAATAGGTAATTTTATCCAAGCAGATTTGAGTTTCTACAACAATTCTGGCTATCTCATTTCTACCAGTCAGCCAGAAATTTTCAATCTAAATCTTCAATCAAACTTGATCAACCCTATTGTTTTTGAAGAACTGATCGAAAAGGAAAATCAAAGTATGATCGCTGATGGAGAGATGGGAAATTTAGGGTTCAAAGTCTCCTACGCGGTAGTAAGTTCAGGAATAGAAAGCGATGTGGTAGGGTTCATAGCAATGCCTTTTTTCGACTCAAAAAATCATCTTAAAAGGCAGCAGATTGAGGTTTTTGGAAATCTTATTTCCATTTTCGGTTTGATAGTTATCATCGCAATCATTTTCAGTAATGCAGTTCTTAATAACCTATTGAAACCGCTAAGAATGGTTGCTGATAAAATAAGGAGAGTGACGCTTCAGGATTTTAATCAACCAATTATCTATGAAGCATCCGATGAAATTGGTTCTTTGGTAAAAGACTATAATCAAATGCTTATTAAACTTGAAGATAGCAAGCTGGCATTAGCAAGAAGTCAAAAAGAGACGGCATGGAAAGAAATTGCCAAGCAGGTGGCGCATGAAATCAAGAATCCGCTCACGCCAATGCGACTGAAGATTCAGCAGATGCAACGCAAACACAAACCTGAGAGCAAGGAGTATGATACACTATCCTCACTGCTGAGCCAAGTAGATACATTAAGCCAAATTGCTGAATCATTCTCAGCTTTTGCCGAGATGCCTGCACCAAACAATAAAATTTTTGATTTAAGTAGGCTTATAAAACAAGTTTCTGGCTTGTATCAAGCTGATAACGTGATAGTTAACCTCGATATTCAAAGCGATATATCAATAGATGCCGATAAAGATATTTTTAGAAGAATTCTGAATAATATCGTTTTGAATGCAATTCAGTCTGTGTCAGATAAGAAGGTAGAGATTCAAATCGTTCTTAAAGGCAAAACAAATAAGTGTGTTCTTTCTGTCCGTGATAATGGGAGAGGAATTCCAGATGAATTGAAGGATAAAATATTCCTTAATTATTTTAGTACAAAATCTACAGGAAGTGGAATTGGATTGGCTCTTGCCAAAAAAGGAATTGAAAATGCGGGAGGTAATATTTGGTTTGAGTCAGCTAAGAGTGAAGGCACCACCTTCTTCATTTCTATGCCGCTGGCTACTGACTAGCCTTATACTTATTCCGTTTATTGGTTTCTCGCAAAACCTAAGATGTAAGACTATTCCAACAAATCAAGAGTTTCAATTGGATACAGTCTTGATAGAGCCTGAATCAATCACTATAGAAAATCACTCATTTAATACAACAACACAATCCATTTTTGTAAAGGAAGATCAGGATTCAGTAAAAGTATGCTACCGGGTATTATCCAGCCTGCTTACAAAAACCTATAGCAATAGAGCTATTTCAAATTACGACCCTTCGGGAGATGCACCCCTTATCGTAAAAAAAAGTGCTCCAATTGAGAAAGAAGAATTATTTCAATTTGAGGGCATTCAAAAATATGGAGCTATTACAAGAGGTGTATCCTTTGGTAATAGACAAAATCTATTTGTTAATTCAAGTCTCAATCTCCAAATGGAAGGAAAGGTGGATGATAATTTGAATGTGTCCGCTGTGATCACAGATCAAAATGTTCCTTATCAGCCAGAAGGAAATACACAACAGATTCGTGATTTCGATAATGTGTTTATCAAACTATACAATGACGACTTTGATGTTATAGCAGGAGATATAGTCCTTCAAGACAGAAATGACGAATCTTATTTTTTGAAGTATTACAAAAATGCGCAAGGACTTCAGGCAAGTTATCGAGGGGAAACAGGAAATTGGAAATACGAGACGAAAGTTTCTGGAGCCTTATCAAAAGGTAAGTTTTCATCAGCAATAGTTCCAGCCATAGATGGTCTGGCTGGACCATATAAACTAAGGGGGCCAAATGGGGAGCGTTTTATCATCGTATTGGCTAATTCTGAGAAAGTTTTTTTAGATGGCAAATTGCTGCAAAGAGGGTTCGATAGAGACTATGTGATTGATTATAATTTAGGCGAAATCACCTTTAACAATCACATCATAATTACTCAGTTTTCTATTATAAGAGTTGATTTCGAATACTCTGAGCAATTTTATAGCAGAACTAATCTTTCAGCATATCAATCTATTGAGAATGAGAAAATTAAGGTGTTTACGAATTATTACAGAGAACGAGATAATCCCAACAATAATTTTGGATTCAGCCTAAATGAAAACGATATCTCTCAGCTACAGACTATTGGTGATGATATAGATCAAGCATTTATTACCGGATTCGACTCTGTTCTATTCGATCAAAATAGGATTTTGTATATCAAAAAAGACACAATAGATCAAGATGGAAATATTCAAACAATATTCATGTATTCTACTGATGAAACAAAGGAATTGTTTAGCCCTACTTTTTCAGATGTTGGTATAGGAAATGGAAATTATTTATTGAGTCAGTTACCCTCCAATGGAAAAGTTTACGAGTGGGTTTCTCCCATCTCTGGTATATCACAAGGTAATTATGAGCCTGGAGCTTTCATCCCTTTACCAAATAGCAGACAAATGCTGTCTTCAGGGATAAATGTCAAGCTTACTGACTATGAAACAATAAAGGCGGAAGTGGCTGTGACCAATACTGATTTAAATCTTTATTCAGATATTGATGATACTGATAACAGTAGTATGGGGTATTTCGCTCAGTTTGAAACAAAAGGAAGACCTTCATTTATTGACGGTTATAAGTGGACAGGTTCATTCACTTTGGAGTATGATCAAAAAGACTTTACGTTCATAGATAGATATCGCCCCATTCTGTTTGATAGAGAGTGGAGCTTTGATCCATCCAATTCAGAAAATGATTCTGATGATTTAATATTTTTTGCCAAAGTAGGTGTAGAAAAAAATGCGTTGAATAGTACGTCACTTTATCTGAATAGGAGAGAAAGAGGAGGCGTAATAGATGGGTGGCAGAGAGGAGCTGATTTTGTTCAAGAATTTAAAGGTTTTCAAATAAATAGCTCTCACTTTCATCTCACAAATGATCAATTTGATTCTAAATCGAAATGGTTGAAATCCAAGACTGATATCAGTTATGGGAATGCATTTATTAGGCCTGGGTATATTTTTGAGATTGACGAAAATACACGCTCACAGCAAGACAGCATTATAAGCTCTTTGATGCACTTTAGATCGCATGAATTTTACTTATCAAATAGAGACTCTTCAGAAAGTAACTACAGAGTATCCTATCAATTGAGAGAAGACAAGCTACCCTTAAATGGAAAAATGGAAGACTATCTCAAATCACAAAATTGGAACGCTAGATACACTAATATAACACGCAAGAGCACCACTACGCTTGATATAAACTATCGAAGAGTGAATGATAAGCTCTTGCTAAATGAGGGGGAAGATGAAATAATAAGTAGTCGATTTAATAGGAGAGGATCCTTTCTAAAAAAACACATCATGCAAAATTTCTCATTTTCAACGGGAAATAGTCGTGAGTTAAAAAGGGAATTTATCTATCTCCCTGTCAATACAGGAGAAGGAACACACACATGGAGAGATAACAACGATGATGGTATTCAAGATTTAAATGAATTCTTTGAAGCAATTAACCCTGATGAACGAAATTTTGCTAAAATTTTCACACCTACTGATGAATATATCACCTCGTTTCAAACCTTCTACATCACTAGTATAGATGCAAAAATGCCCGGTAAGTGGCGAAGTGATTCAGGTATAAAGCTGTTTCTATCCAAATTGTCTGGAAACTTTTATTACAATGTAAACTATAAAACAACTTCAAGAAGTTTGAATGACAGACTCAATCCTTTTGCTATTAGACTAGCTGATGAAGATGTTTTATTTGCCCAAAATGCCAAACGTTACACACTATTTTATAATAGAAATGGAAGAGGATTTGCTGGAGATTTTACGTTTCAAGATTCTGATAATAAGCAATTGCTAGTTCAGGGCTTTGAGCTAAGAGAAAGAAAAAAGTGGATCAATAATTTCAAAATTAATTTGTCCAAAGAGTATACGCTCAGAATGACAGCTTCTTTCGAAAATTTCCTCAATACTTCAAACTTTCTTGATAGCAGAAATTTTGAAATAAATTCCTATTCCTATTTTCCTCAGATCATTTGGCAGCCAACCAATTCTATTAGAGTGATTGGCAGTTTTGAACGTGAAACAAAGAATAATGACTTTGTGGAAACTTCTGATGAATCAGCATTACTACAAACCATAAGAGGGGAATTGACTTGGAGTCAAGCGTCAAAAGGATCATTAAGAGGTTCTTTTTCCTTAATTAATATTGATTTTTCTGGTGATACTTCTACCTATTTGGCTTATTTGTTATTAGACGCTTTGCAGCCTGGATCAAATCAAACTTGGCAAGTCAACTGGCAACAGAAGATTTCTAGAGGAATGCAATTATCACTCAATTACAATGGACGTAAGTCTGAAAAAATTAAACCAATTCATACAGGAGGAGTGACTTTGACTGCTTTTTTCTAGAAATTGGTAGCATTGTGATTAAACAACTTTTCCCCAGTCTTTGACAAGATCATCGGAAGCATCAAACAAAGGTGGCTTCACCGTTCTTGAGCAGATTCCAATAGATTCTAATCCCGCTTTTATAGATGATGGGTTTCCTTCTTTCATAGAAAGATTTATGGAATTTTTTAAAGCATTTTCTTTTTTAGAAGAAGCATCATAATCTCCTTTGAGTACCAAGTTGACCATTTCCGAAAATTGATCAGGAATAAGGTTCGCAATGACAGAAATGACTCCTTCAGCACCTTGCTTGATCATCTCATGAGTCAACCCATCATCACCAGAGAGCAATAAGAAATCATCAGGTTTCTCATCAATAATCATTTTGCATTGATCTAAATCACCCGAAGCTTCTTTCATAGCTATAATGTTTGGGTGTTTAGATAGTGCTAATGTGGTTCCTGCTTCCATATTTGAAGCAGTTCTAGAAGGGACATTGTATAAAATGATAGGAGCGGGAAATGCATCAGCTAGCATCTTGTAATGTCTGAGAATTCCTTCTTGTGATGGTTTACTATAATAGGGGCTTGCAGAAAGGATTGCATCAATTTGCATGTCTTTTAGATCCTTCGCCTTCTCGATAAGGTCGTATGTATTATTTCCACCTAGTCCAAATACAACAGGAAGCTTAGCATCCACATAGTCGATGATAAAAGTCAGTATACGTAGTTTTTCAGTCCAAGAAAATACTGGAGACTCTCCCGTGGTTCCTTGAACTACTAAATAGTCTACCCCCCCTTCAATAACATGATCTAGCAATTTCTTTAAAGAATCATAGTCAACTGAAAAATCACTATCTATTGGGGTAACCAATGCAACACCCGTTCCTATCAATTTACTCTCCATACCTATATTAGATCATTTTCAAATACTTCATCACACTTCGCATAGATTCGACAGGGGAGCCATTTTTCTTAAGTGCCATATGCAGTAACTCATAATACTCATTGGACTCTATTCCTATCTTACAACTTGACTTACAAAGCGCTAAAACAAACCGATAGTTCATATTTTCAGAAGAATCTAATGAGACTAGAAAGTCAAATGGTTTATTCACGAATGAGCTTACTTTTTCGTTCTTAAACTCTCCTGTATTGGAAATGTCTTTTTTTGAAAACAAAAAGCTATTCTCTTTAGGTTCTAATTCAAAGCCAAGAATTTCAACATTCTTCTCATCGGTTTTTAGGCTATCAATCATTTCATCGATTATCTCTTTCGCAAACTCATCAGCGTTGTAGAGTATTCCAATTTGGGTTGCCTCACTGTAACTGAGATGTTCACTAGAACGGTGAGCTGATTTGCTTTTATATCTTAGAAATAACTTCTTAATCATTTTTCCAGTAATTCCTTAAAAGACTTTTCGTCTAGTATAGCTACTTCTAGTTTTTCTGCTTTTTCAAGTTTGGCTGGACCCATATTATCACCTGCGACCAAATAGTTAGTTTTCGATGATACACTACTACCCACTTTTCCTCCTTGCTGCTTTATGATTGTTTTTAATTCTTCTCTTCCATACCCTTCAAACACACCCGATACCACGAAAATAAGTCCTTTAAACTTATCTCCAGCTCCTTCTTTCTTTTCTGCTACAAATTGAAGACCTGAATTCTTCATAGAATCAATCATTAATACATTCTCATCTTCTGAAAAGTATTCAATTAAACTTGCTGCTATACGCTCACCTATTTCTGGGACTTCCAAAATTTGTTCCTCATTAGCAGCTATGATGCTATCAATGGATCCAAAATATTCTACCAGCTTTTCAGCAACAGTTTTACCTACGTATCTTATTCCTAATCCAAATAAAAGTCGCTCAAATGGAATGCTTTTTGATTCCTGAATTGATTTAATAATATTTTGAGCAGACTTCTCTTTGATGGAACGTTTTGATACCTCACCGGTTACATCATCAACCTCTTCAAATTGAAGATCATTAATCTGCTCAAAGGTTAATAAGTAGAGATCAGCTACATTTTTAATCAATCCCTTGTCTAAAAAGCCTTTGATCGTTCTAGGTCCTAATGACTCTATTTTCATTGCATTTCGGCTAATGAAGTGCTCAATTCTTCCAAGGACTTGTGGTGGACAATTCTCAACATTAGGACAGTAGTGAGATGCTTCACCTTCTTTTCTGATCAGTTCTGTATTACACTCTGGGCAATGGCTGATGTAGTTTACAATAGTGGAGTCTTCTTTCCTTTTTTCTAGAGCCACTCTTGTAATCTTTGGGATAATTTCACCACCTTTTTCTACATGCACAGTATCGCCAATTCTAATATCTAATCGTTCTATCTCATTAGCATTATGGAGAGAGGCTCTTTTCACAGTAGTTCCAGCCAGTAAGACAGGTTGGAGTTCTGCCACTGGGGTTATTGATCCTGTTCTTCCTACTTGATAGGTGATGTCATTTAAAACTGTCTCCGCAGATTCAGCTTGAAATTTATATGAAATAGCCCAACGAGGATTTTTAGCTGTAAAACCAAGTTCTGCCTGATGATTCAAATCGTTGACCTTGATGACAATCCCATCTGTCTCAACACTAAGATGATGACGTTGCTGATCCCACTCTGTTATGTAATCAATTACATCTTCAATTGATTTACACTTTCTATATGTATTCGAGACATTAAAGCCTGCTTTTTCTAAAAATACTAATGCGTCTTCATGTGTTCTAAAGGTTTTTTCGTCATCCAAATAAGAATAGATGTAGCAATCCAGTTTGCGATCAGCTACAACCTTCGAATCTTGCATTTTAAGTGTTCCAGAAGTAGTATTTCTAGCGTTTGCATATAGCGTAAGAGGTGATTTACCTTCTAATTCTCTCAACTCATTCTCCTTTGTCACTTGTTTGTTAAGCTCTGCAAATAACTCTTTAGGCATGAAAACTTCACCTCTAACTTCGAATGAGTCTGCATGAGGGAGGTCATTTATTTTTAATGGAATTGACCTTATGGTTTTTGCATTAGGAGTTATATTGTCTCCTTTTGTCCCATCTCCTCTAGTTATAGCTTTATCTAAAATACCATTTTCGTAGCGTAAACTAATGGCCGTACCGTCAAACTTCAGCTCACAGATATATTCATAGTTATCTGTTCCTAGTCCCTTTTCTACTCTTTTATCAAAGTCAATTAGCTCTTCTTTAGAATAAGTATTTCCTAAAGAAAGCATTTTGTATTGATGAACAATCGTCTCAAAGTCTTTGGTTATATCACCTCCCACACGAGAAGTGGGAGAGTGGTTCAACTTTAATTCAGGGAAATCAGACTCCAATTTCTCCAGTTCTTTCAGCTTCTGATCAAATTCATAGTCAGAAATAATAGGCTCACTTTTCTGATAGTACAAATCATTATGATGATTCAATTCATCAGTCAGTGCCAAAATCAACTTTTGTGCTTCTTCTCTATTCATTCTAGAACAAATCTATTTCATTCGCTGCTGTTTGAAAATCCTTTTTTGACAAGAATACATCTAGTTATAGATTTGTTTGAAATATTAAGACTCATTGGATAAAAGGGATCGCATATTAGCTGAAGCTTACAAACAACTATCTTCAAAAGGGATAGGTGCTACGAAAATTGAGGATATTGCTGCGGCACTTCAGATGAGTAAGAAAACCATCTATTTGCTTTTCAGATCAAAAGAAGAAATTGTGCTGCAGACTGGTCTTTGGAAGTTGCAAAGTATCGCTAAAGATGCACAGAGTATTGTAGAATCAGATAGCAATGTTATTGACAAGTTAATTCAATACATAGAGTGTATTTATGTGAACCTAACAGATGTTTCTATGCCTATGATTAACAACTTCATTACTAAAAGAGATAAGGCAGATGAAATGATTAATGATTATCTGCATTCAGCAGTATTAGGAAGATTTAATTCACTTTTCGAACAAGTCAAGCTTGAAGGAAAATTAAAAGATAATTCTGACCCAAAGAGTCATTCGGTAATGTATTGGGAGATGCTTAGTACTTTCATGCTTGCTAGACCAATGAGAACAATACCAAAAAGTTTACAAATAGATCAGCCGATCAATGAAATGTTGTGTAATCAATTGGTAAACCTCTTCAGAGGCTTGTTAAATGATGTAGGAATAAAGGAATTTGATGGAAGGATAAAAAAGCATCCTATACTTTCATCTAGTTTTGGTTAGGCAAAGGCTACTTTTGCAGTATGATTTCTAGTTTTTCTGAGCATCTATCCAGTAAACCAATTTTTAATGTTGTTAAAGAGTCTGCCAAAGAACTGAACTTACCAGCATATGTTGTGGGAGGTTATGTCCGAGATCTTTTTTTGAAAAGGACTTCAAAAGATATTGATTTCGTATGTGTTGGGAGTGGAATTAAATTGGCAACCTTAGTAGCAAAGAAGCTAGGTAAAGAAGCAAGCTTATCTGTTTTCAAAACCTATGGAACGGCTGCAATACATCATCAAGGGTATGAATATGAATTCGTAGGTGCAAGGAAAGAGTCATATAAAGAGGACTCAAGAAATCCTATTGTGGAAGATGGAACACTAGAGGAGGATTTAAATAGGAGGGACTTCACTATCAATGCAATGGCATTAAGTCTAAATGATGTTGATTTTGGAGAGTTGATTGATCTTTTTGACGGTATGGGAGATTTGAGAAAGATGGCAATTAAAACACCATTAGATCCAGGAGTTACTTTCTCTGATGATCCATTGAGGATGATGAGAGCCATACGATTTGCCTCACAACTTACTTTCGACATTGAGCCAGATACTTTTCAGGGTATCATTGATCATTCTAATCGTATTTCAATTATTACTCAAGAAAGAATTACGGATGAGCTGAATAAAATAATTTTATCCAGAACGCCTTCATATGGATTCAAACTTCTGTATCACTGTAATTTATTGAAACCCATTTTTCCTGAAATGATGGAGTTGCATGGAGTTGAAATCATTGATGGAAAAGGTCATAAGGACAACTTCTACCATACACTCCAAGTATTGGATAATATATCCAAAATGACGGATGATCTATTCTTAAGATGGTCCGCTATACTCCATGACATTGCAAAACCAGCTACACAGAGGTTTGATAAGCGAGCCGGGTGGACATTTCATGGTCATGAAGATTTAGGAGCAAAGTGGGTTCCTCGAATTTTCAAGAGAATGAAACTTCCTTTGGATGAAAGGATGAAATACGTTCAGAAGCTAGTGAGGCTTCATCTGAGACCCATTGCTTTGGTTAATGATAAAGTAACTGACTCTGCAATACGTAGAATGCTGAGTGAGGCTGGTGATGATGTGAATGATTTAATGACACTTTGTAAAGCAGATGTAACTTCAAAAAATCCAGAGAAAGTAAAAAAATATCAAGCTAATTTTAAGAAGGTAGAAAAGAAAATATTAGAAGTAGAAGAAAGAGACCATGTCAAGAATTTTCAACCTCCCATTTCAGGGGAAGAGGTTATTGAAGTGTTTGATATAAAACCTTCAAAAATAATTGGTGACATAAAGGCAATTATTAAAGAAGCGATTCTTGATGGCAAAATCAAAAATGAAAAGAGTGAGGCGTACAGGTTAATGATTGAGGTAGGTAAGGAATTAGGATTAAAGCCAAAAACAAATATTCTTTCCTAGAGCAATACAAATACGTATGTTTGCACGCTTGAAATTAAATTAATTTCAAATTTTATAGAGAACAAGTACATTCAAATGAAAAAAATAGCAATATTAATATTAGGGTTAGCATTTTCAATGCTTTTGAGAGGTCAAAGCCAGGAGATGGTAGAGGGAGATTCTGTTCCTTGGGAATTAAGAAAACAATCATTTGTTTACAACTCTGCAAAGCTTTTTAGTGATCCTGTAGTAGCAAGATCGGCTCTCTACCAATTGATTGCTGAGAATCCAGCAAATGCAGCTTTGTATGATTCTCTTGCTATACTTTATTTGAAATATGACAATTATGTTTCAGCTACACTAGTAGCACAACAATCTTTGATGATTACCCCAGAAAATGAATTTGCAATAGAAATAGCTGCGGCTGGGTATGACAATCTTGGAGTGAAGGATAAGGCGACTGTATTCTATGAAAGACTCTACTTATCCAATAATGACATTAATACATTATATAAAATTTCTTTTCTTCAATTCGAACTAGGTAGATACGGAGAATCAAATACTAATTTGGATATAGTGATTTCAAATCCAAAGTCTGAAACAGAAATGATCGGTTTTCCAACAGTTGATAGGAGAGGTCAAGATGTCCCACTAAAAGTGGCAGCTCAAAGAGTCAAAGCGATGATTATTGAGCAAACTGAGAGTAAAGAAAATGCTCTTAAAGCATATTTGGATGTTTTGAAAATGTATCCAGATTTTCAAATAGTTCAGCAACAAATGACTGAGCTAAGGAAAACTAAAGATTCAGAGTAAGAACAATTACTTTTCCAGACTTTATTATAAATCAAATCACAGTCGGTTTTGTGATTTTAAGTGTCGTATATCTAACATTTTTTAAGATTGTATGAACTTAATAATCAAGTAAGAAGTTAATTTTGCTCATTATTATTTGAAGATGAAAGCTACATTTGGATCGGGATGTTTTTGGTGTACTGAAGCTGTTTTTCAGCGATTAAAGGGCGTTTCTTCTGTTAAATCAGGATATGCTGGGGGTAATACTTTAAATCCAACTTACAATGAAATTTGCTCAGGACAAACGGGTCATGCAGAGGTTATTCAAATTGAATTTGATCCTTCAATTATAGGTTACCCTGAGTTGCTTGAAGTGTTTTGGAAAACACATGATCCAACGACTTTAAACAGACAAGGTAATGATGTGGGAACTCAGTACCGTTCTGTGATATTTTATCACGATGATGATCAGAGAAGGCAAGCATTTAATTATAAAAAAGAATTAGATCACGAAAAAATATGGTCTGATCCAATAGTTACGGAGATATCTCCATTGCCAAAATTTTATGGAGCAGAAAGCGTACATGATGATTTTTACAATGAAAACAGAAATCAGCCATATTGCACGTTTGTAATTGCGCCTAAAGTAGCAAAGCTGAAAAAGGTATTTGCTGCTAAATTAGCCTGAGACTAATAGTGATTACTTAGGTGATGGACATGCTGCCTTATTCTATCAACACTAGCGGTTACATGCTTCACATATTTATATAATTCAGTTTCAAGTATATAAACTTGACCAGAATAAGAATTTTGTCCTACCTCGTTTCTTAGATCATCCGCGTGTGATTCAATATCCTTAAATGCGTTGCACTCTTGTCTCATAAATAGCGCAAAGTTTTTTGGGTTATATTTTTCCTCAAACCTGGCAATGTCTTTCAAAGATTTCTTGATCTCTTTATCCTTACTCCGTTTAGACATCTTCGTTAAAATTCCATATAAGATGGTGTCATAATGATGAATATCACTCATCAAACCTAATATCTTAGTTCTATACTCTTCGTCAGTGCAAATGGAACCAAGTCCTTTATAAGTGGCTAATTTATCAGCCTCCAAATCCCAATCATATGTTATTTGATCGACCTTCTCATCTATTCTTTCTTCAGGTTCCTGAGTGAAAGATTGTAAACAAAATAGGATGGTTAGTAAAAGAGAGAAAAATATTTTCATGAAATTTTCAATTTCTGTAGGTATTACAAAATTTAGACCACATTTGCTACTTTTAAGTAATGCTAATTTACTTTCGATAAAGCATACTATTTAGGCTTTAAGATAAGAATAATTAACATTTAAGTATTTACAACTATTACATCATACGTATTATCACGATGAAAAAATCAATTTATTTTATTTTCATTCTATTCGCTTGTCAAGCTATTACTCAGGAGAGTATTGAGAAAATATCTGCAGAGCAGCTTAAGACACTGCAAAGTCAGGGAGTAGAGATTGTTGACATAAGAACTTCAGAAGAATATGAAGATGGACACATTCCGAATGTCCCCAATATTGTTTACGGAAGTGCTGAATTTACATCTCTATTCGAAAAGAAAAACAAAAATGCATCAATCATCATTCACTGCGCATCAGGAGGCAGAAGTAGTAGAGCGGCAAAGCAATTAATAGAGATGGGATTCACTAAGGTCCACGATTATTCAGGAGGATTTTCTGATTGGAAAAATAGAGGTGAGAAAATTGAGAAGTAATGAAATGTGTAACTGGAAAAACAGTTTATGAAACTGCAGAAATTGCAGAAGAGGCACTAATTCAAAATCATATCAGGAATAATCATCGAGTTGGGTCAGGACCTATCAATATTTATGAATGTAGGGACTGTCATCATTGGCATTTTACTTCTCAAGGAAATCTCAATCAACAGCTTGAAAATCCAGAAGTAATACAAAGAATAAAACAAGAACGAAGAGTAAGAGAATGGGAATTCAAGCTGAAATAGGTACAATGAGTTTGATTTAACAAAATTCTATCAAAAACCTTTTCTTGAACTTGCATCTTTGATTAGGCATTACTAAAAATAATGCATCGATATTCTATATGATTTATACCTTTGTCCTATAACATAGTCAAACCATTTTTTACAGCTCATGTCTACCGACTTTCAAAGAAAGAAACTAGCCTATTTCTTCAAAATACTAGATTTAAATAGTAACGGAATTCTTCAACTCAATGACTTTTCAGAAATGGCTGAAAAAGTAAGAATTCAAATGAATTACGAAGATAATAGTAGGGAGCATAAGAAAATAGTAGATAAGTCGGTTAAACTATTTCATACCCTTCAAAATGATATTTCACCAAAAGAATATCAAGAGATATCAGAAGATGAATGGGCCTCATTCTTTGTAAGAGAATTGGTTGAGTCTGGAGATGAAGATCAGGTGGATGACTACAAAGAGCTGATATTTAACTTCATGTTTGACTTCTTTGATCAAAACAAAGATGGATTTATATCCAAATCAGAATATGCTGATTTCTACACCATATTCGGTATTGACACTCAATATTTAGACAAAGCTTTTAGTCAACTCGATGCGACGCAAGATGGTCGCCTATCTAGATATGAAATGATGTCCGCTATTGAAGATTTTCTCACTTCAGATGATACTACACTCAAAGGAAATTGGATTTTCGGCAATTGGGATAGCAACCCGCATGCTGGTGATGAGTTTTGAAATGAAGATTAACTTTTGATCCTCAAATTGATAGGGCATAGTGATACCTAAATCAAATATTTCTTATTCTCTCTATCATTAATACTGTATTTTAGCTAATGACTTAAACCATTTTATATAATAAAGTGTCTTGTGATTAGACTTTTTGCAATGAAACTAATTAAGACTTCAGTATTACTATTTTCATTTATCATGATGGGGACATTCGGTGCCTGTTTAAATGAAGGGATACCCTCTTTTGATATTTCAAATATTGAGGGAATGATTCCTATTTATGAATCTGATCTTACCATAGAGAGGATTGCTAGTCAAAACACAAGAAATCAAGGTAAAATCATTACTTATGAAGATTTTATTCTAATAACTGAAATAGGAGCCGGTATCCATGTCGTTGACAATTCTGATCCTCGGCTGCCTAATAAGATATTTTTTTACTCCATAGCTGAGAATAATGATATGGTTATCAAAGATGGAATACTTTACCTTGATAATGGTCCAGATTTGGTTGGTATAGATTTTACAAAAGAAGAATTAACAATAGTAAGTACACTGAAAAATGTTTTCTATGATGAGGGATTTGAAGATTATCCATCACAAAATAATGTCTACTACCAGTGTCCTGATCCGCTAAAAGGAAAAGTCATAGGTTGGAAGAAATCAATCTTAGTGGATCCAGATTGCTATAAAAGAGCTGAAATATGAAAAGCATATCAATATTTTTAGCAACTCTACTTCTGATAGGATGTGCTGGTGAAAGTGACGGGGAATTTAGCCTAGGAGATGGAAGTGGTGTAAGTTCTTCTGGCTCTTACTCTACATTTACTGTAGTTGATAACTTTCTGTATATAGTGAAGAATGATGTTTTGGAAACTTTCAATATCCAAAGTGGAAATACTTCAGCTATAAAGTCTGAGCAAATTGGTGCTGTTGTAGAAACACTATTTAGGTATGATGAGTATTTGCTAGTAGGAACTCAAACAGGTGTACTTATTTATGATATTTCAATTAGATCTAACCCTAAATATGTTTCAAGCTATTCCCATCAGACTGGTTGCGATCCGGTAATAGCAAGAAATGATATCGCTTATATAACAGTCCGTGATGGATTCAGCTGTAATTCAAGACTTGAGTCAAACATTCTTATTGTTTTAGATATTTCCAATATAAAACTCCCTCAAGAAATCAATCAAATTGAAATGAATGATCCAAGAGGATTGACAATAGTACAAAACAAGCTTTTGGTAGGCGAAGGGGTTCATGGGCTAGCGCAATTCGACATTACTGATCCTCAATCACCAATTCTAGATTTAAGATATCCAGATATCTATGCCAATGATATGATTACTCTTGATTCAATAGTCATCATTCAAAACGAAAATGAGTTGTTGCAGTATCAAATGATTAATGATTCCCTAAGACATATTAGTAGGTTATAAAGTATGAACAATAAAATACTGATCATATGTGTCTACTTCTTTACTTCTTTCTGGGCTAATGGACAAGATCTTAACGAAAGTGAAAAATTCATAAAAGCGATAAATTTTAAATATGGTATTCTGACTCATTTCAATGCCAATTTTCCATCCCACAATATGACTGTGGAGGTATTCCCAGTAAAAACCATATCATTTGTCATTGAAAGAGGTTGGGGCTATCAGCCCCCTGATTTTGATGGTCAACTAATCAAATCAAGAGAGTTAAACGGAGAATTAAGGTATTATCCAGAATTTACTGATGAGTTAATATTTACTGGAATAAGGTATAGTAGAAGAGCAACGACAGTTGAGAGTAGGTATACTCTAGGATTTGATTGCAGTGAAACTGATTATAAAAACTGTGTGTATTATCGTGATTTTGAAGGAAATATTAATACGATTTTTAGTGCTTTTAGTGTGATTTTTGGAGCTCAATTAAAAGTTTTGCATTCATTTCATATCGAATCATATGGCATGATAGGACAGTCAAAACACGCCATAGATAGAACTAGCATAGCTGGTGGAAATTTGGTAGAACAAAGAAGACTTTACTCTGAAGATAGTTTCAAACGAGAGCCATTAATAGGAGCAAGGATAAATTTGATCTATTACATTAGGTTTGAATAGAGACTAGTCTTCCACAATTGCTTCCAACACATCCATCACCTGACCATAATCTTTGTTGCCTGGCTTGCCGTAGTTGCTTGCAGTTCTAGACTGGTAATTTATGAAGATGGCCGATATTATAAAATCCAAAACCCTTTTGCAGCTTGAAATTATATTATAATATCCAATTCCAGTTTATCAAATATTCTTCGCTATCATTTTATATGATAACAATCATCTCAATCTCATCTATTCGTTAAAAACTTTCTCTCTTTTGAATTCGCTCTTCTAAAGTCAAATGACAAATTCCCATCCTCGAAAGGATAAATTATCCTGTGGTACTCCTGAGTCAGTTCTATTTTTCTAAAAAGAACTTTACCGTAGTAGTTTTCACCAGGATAAATGATCTCTTTGTTAAATAATTCTTTTGGTAAGTGTCTTAATTCTAGTTCAGCCTTTTCTTCAGCGGCAAATGAAGCGTCGGCGAATAGATTGGTTGAAATTATACTCGTGCTTGAGACCACTTCTCTCAACATAGATTTGCTTTCATCTCTTTTATTCCAATATTTTTTTGAATTGTCTTGATCATCTCTAATTCCATCATAGCTACTGATAGCAGCTCCCAAAAGAAATAGAAACACACCTGCTGCCTTAGCCTTTCTTCTTTTACTTTCAAAAAACTGATTAATCTGTATCGCAGACATGGAAGGTAAAACCTCTTGAGATATTTTTTTCTTGTTATCGATGAATGAAAGGTGATGAGCATGTTTTCTAATCTGAGCTGTATTAATGTACAATGGTTTAGAACTAGCATTTTGAATTCTTAACTCAAAAACATAATAATCACTTTTTATCTCCAAACTCCTTATCAAAAGGCTAACGGAATCAATTTCAATGAAAGCTTCTAAATTATTTTTTCGATCGTGAAATCATAAGGGACTAACCTTTCAGATATACAGCTGATTGATATGAGGGTAATAAGAATGTGAAATATTTACATAATGGCTACTAAACAATTATGAGACCAATATTTATTGATGTAGACAGAGATAAGGCTCTATGACTGGATACTATTAAGACTCATTTTGGAAATTTTAGAACTTAATATTTATACTTGCGTTATACTTTGGTGTTCTATGTATATAGAATAAATAATAATCTAGAAGTAAAATGATTTCAAAAAATTTGACTGCTGCGTCTACAAAACCAATCATTCTTGGCATCCTCAAACAAGGAAATAGCTACGGATACTTGATCATCAAGAAGATAAAAGAGTTATCAGGAGGTAAAATGGAATACTCTGATGGCATGCTCTACCCAGTATTACATCGACTAGAAAAGGATGGTCTTATTAAATCTAATTGGACTATAGATGGAGGTAAACGACCAAGAAAGTACTATGAAATCACTGAGATAGGAAAGCAGGAACTGGTCTCTGAGCAGAACCAATGGACTCAAGTCAATGCAGTATTGAATACCCTTTGGGAAATTAATAGTTGATTAAGCAAAGAATTATAAGAACTTATGAAAGATTACTTATCAGTAAAAAACCGCATCATTGTTACAGTACTATTTACTGTATATACCCTTTTATTAATTCTATGGGATTATTCTCACGGAGGAGTACCAATCCATTATTTATTCGAAAGTGATGATCTCCCAGGTATTTCCAACTGGTGGGGTGTTCTTATTGTACCTGTTTTTTCATGGATTATATTGAAGCGTATCAGTAACAGAGATGATCATATAGATTATTCTGGAGCCAAATATATTCTTCTTCGATTTCTACTTGCCGCTGTTTTTGGCATTATCGTTTCCATGTTCTTTTTCTCAGAAGTCGATGTGATGGTAAGCTATTTAATGGTTGCGCTTCTTGCTATTTCTTTTTTCTTCCCATTATATAAAGGCGAATTCTTACTTGGATACGTCATGAGTACCCTCTTTGCATTTGGCACATTTATTCCAACCTTGGGAGCTTTAATCCTTATGTGTTTATTATTCCTTTTTTATAAAATAGGTCGATTAGTAGCATCAGCTCTACAAGCAAAAAAAGCAATATGAGAAGTTCAAAAAATCAATTTAATATAGAAAAATCTGTAGCTAGTTGGGTCAAACAATTTGCAAAGCACAAAGCTTACAATGATGGAGCAATCCATGAAATGGAACTTCACCTAAGAGATCATATAGATGATTTGATAAACCATGGTAAATCAGGTGAAGAAGCCTTTAGTCAAGCTGTTAAGGATTTTGGACAAATTCCTGAAGTGGCTGAAGAAGAGTATTCAAATATTCGTAGAAAAACTTCTTTGAATACTATCATATTTAGCACAATGCTTCATAACTACTTCAAGACTACCACAAGAAATATGATGAAAAATCCATTGACTTCATTTATCAATGTTTTTGGATTGTCTGTAGCCATTGGCATTTGCATAATGGTCTATGCTTTTTTTGTATTCGATCACAACTTGGATCAATTCCATGAAAATAAAAACAACGTGTATTTGTCAACCTTCTTTGTAGACCGAGATGGAGAAGAAGAACAATACGGATTGAGCCCACTTCCTTTGGCAACAATGCTTGAGCAAGACTTTTCTCAAATAGAAAAAACCTGTAGAGTCAAAGATAGAAATATGGTGTTGAAATATGGAGATAAAGTATTTCAGGAGCAAGTAAGATATGCGGATCCAACGTTTCTTGAAATGCTCACATTTCCTCTCAAATGGGGAGTAAGTAGCTCTCTGAAAGACCCTAATAGTATTATTCTTAGTGAAAATATGGCGATCAAATACTTTGGAGAAGAAAATCCAATAGGTCAGCCTTTACAGGTTATTTTCAATGCTAACAAGGGTAAAACATACACTGTTAGTGGAGTAGCTATGCCCTTTCCAAAAGCACATATTATTGAATTTGATTTTTTAATCAATTTCGAAAATTATGGAAAGTCATATAACAATTTTGATGATTCAGATTGGACTCACCTTGTTGATGCGACACTTGTTTCTGTAAATAATTCCGAAGATCTACAAACAATTCAACAAGGGATGGAGAAGTACAAGCAGATTCAGAATGAGAAGGAAGTAGATTGGAAAATCACTAATTACAATTATGTGAAGCTGGCAGATTTGCATTTCCAATCTTCAGAAATCGAAAATGATATCTCAGGTGATGATAACATAGAAGCAAGACAAGGATTACCCATTATAGCGATCATTATGTTGGCATTGGCTTGTTTCAACTATATCAATATAAGTATTGTATCTGCCGCAAAACGAATAAAGGAAATTGGATTACGGAAGGTAATTGGTGCCAATCGCAGACTTATTATTCTTCAGTTTCTTTCTGAGAACATAGTGCTGACCTTCTTCTCGCTTTTAATTGGGTTGATTATGGCTGTGACTGTTTTTGTTCCATGGTTTGAATCGCTTACAGGAGAACCAATGAATTTTCAGCTAGTTGATGCGAAACTGTGGTTATTTTTAATTGTTGTCTTACTTTTTACGGGTATTTCATCAGGTATTTATCCAGCTCTGTATATATCCAAATTTGAGTCGGTCTCTATCCTAAAAGGAGCTATCAAGATTGGTGAAAAGAACACCTTTACAAAAATATTTCTAGGCATGCAACTGATTTTAACCTGTGCAGGAATTACCTGTGCAGTGATCTTTGCACAGAACAATACTTATCAGAATAATAGAAGCTGGGGATACAATCAACATGGTGCTCTTTATACCATGGTTGAAGATCAATCTTCTTTTGAAAAACTACAGGAATCAATGGCTCAAAATCCTAATGTTATTTCCCTGGCAGGCTCTAGCCATCATTTAGGAAAGAATACTGCAAACCAAATAATATCTACTCCAGAAAGAGATTTTGAAGTACAAGAACTTTCTGTTAATGCTAATTACTTCAAGACATTTGATATAAAGTTACTTGAGGGAAGAACCTTTATGGAACATTTTCAAAGCGATCAAGAAACGATTGTAGTCAATGAGACATTGGTCAATAATTTTCTTTTGGAAAAGCCAATTGGTCACTTTCTTAAGATTGGTGAGACTAAATACGAAATCGTTGGAATTGTCAAGGATTTCCACATGTATAATTTTTTTAATACAGTCAAGCCTACCATCTTCAGAGTTGCCAACCCTGAGCATTATCGTTTTCTTTCGCTTCGTGTTGCTGATGGAGCAGAACTAAAAGTATACAATCAGTTGAAATCAGAATGGTCGGAACTATTTCCTGAGATTCCATTTCAAGGAGGATTTCAAAAAGATGTTTGGCCTGGATATTTTGAAATGCTAAATACAGCAGAACGATTTTATAAGGTCATTGCATTGATAGCTGTTATGCTAGCAAGTTTAGGGTTGTATGGCTTGATAACGCTTAATGTGGTTGGTCGCATCAAGGAATTTAGCATTAGAAAAACTCTTGGAGCAGGGATAAAAGACCTCACCTTTAGCATGGCAAAGCAGTATTTGGTTCTGTTGCTTATTTCACTGTTGATCGGCATACCATTTAGTTACTATATGGCACAGTCTGCACTTGATCAATTATATGCTTACCCAATGCCAATGACTTCTTCAGGATTGATTGTAGCAGTGTTTATTTTGGTAGGAATACTGACTGTGGTCATCTCAACTCAAATCAGAAAAGTTTCCAATTTCAATCCCGTAGAAGGACTTAAGTCAGAGTAGTATTAATTTAAATAATCAATAAAGTAATGTTTGATTTAGAATCTTCCATTAACAAATGGCTCAAGTCTTTTAATAAGCACAGAGCATTCAATCATGGATCTATCAGAGAAATGGAACTCCACTTGCGAGATCATATCGATGACATGATAAGTGAAGGCTATGAAGAAAAAGTGGCATTCGAATTGGCAGTGAAGGAATTTGGAGAAGTTCCCAAGATGGCGAAAGAAGAGTACTGGAATATCAAAGCAAAAACAACTTTTATGTCTGCAATCCGAACCACATTATTAAAAAACTATTTCAAGACAACTACTAGAAATATGTTGAAGAACCCGATGAGTTCTTTCATCAATATTTTCGGTTTGGCAGTGGCAATAGGAGTCTCATTGGTTGTATTCAGTTTTATTGATTGGAATCAAAAGATTGATGGGTTTCACGAAAATAAAGAGGAGATATACTTACTGACTCACTTTGTAGATAAAGAAGGGACCTTAGAGCAGTATGGACAAACACCCACACCACTCGCTAAAATGCTTAGGGAAGACTTTAGTCAGATAGAAAGCGTATGCCGATTAGAGGATAGAAGTATTGTGTTAAAATATGGAGATAACGTGTTTTTTGAAAATGTCAGATACGCAGACCCTGAATTTCTTGAGCTCTTCACCTTTCCGTTGAAATGGGGTAGTCCTAAATCATTAGAAGATGTAAACAGCATTATTCTAAGTGAGAAAATGGCCATTAAGTATTTTGGAGAAGAAAACCCTGTTGGTAAGAATATTTTGATGAAGTTTTCTGAAGACAAAGGGAAGACCTTTCTCATAAGTGGAGTAGCAGAAGCATTTCCTAAAGCACATATTATTGAATTTGATTTCTTGATCAATTTCGAAAATTTTCAATTCTCAGAACCAAATTATAATTTAAATGACTGGAAAGGATCGGTAAACGCCACCTTGATTCAAGTAAAAAATCCAACTGATATTGAAATTATAAAGCAGAACATGGATAAATACCTGGAACTACGAAATCAAGTAAAAGGGAGCTGGTCATTTTCATCTTTTGGTTTTGAGCAACTTGCTACTTTACATCAAAGAACTGGAAACATTAGAGGAGATATTGGTGGTGCTAGTTTTATTGAGGGAATAATAACTCTTCCTATAATAGCTGCCTTTATGCTCATATTGGCTTGCTTCAACTATATAAACATAGCGATCGTTTCAGCAGCAAAGAGGTTGAAGGAGATTGGATTAAGAAAAGTAATAGGAGCAAGTAGAAGACTAGTGATTTTCCAATTTTTAGCTGAGAATGTATTTATTACTTTCTTCGCTACGGCACTAGGATTTATATTGGCGGCAGGTTTATTTCTACCGTGGTTTAATCAGTTGGCGTCCTTTGAGTTGGAACTTGCACTGTCGAATGTGAAGCTTTGGGTGTTCTTGCTTTCAATAGTGCTCTTCACTGGTATTGCATCAGGAATATATCCAGCGTTTTATATATCCAGATTTAGTGTGATCAAAATATTCAAGGGATCAGTTAAGTTTGGCAAGAAGAACCCAATGACAAAGCTGTTTTTAGGCTTTCAAATAATATTAGCTTGTATTACCATTACAGGAGGAGTTGTGTTTACTCAGAATTCAGCATACCAAAAAAAGAGAAGTTGGGGATATGATAAGGAGCAAACACTTTATACACCAGTATCCAATCAATCAGATTTTGAAAAATTAGCTGCTGAAATGATTAAAAATCCCAATGTGATTTCTTTAGCAGGATCAAGAAATCATTTGGGCGAAAGTGTCTCATCTTCGATCATACAAATGCCTGATAAAAAGTATCAGGTAAAGCAATTGTCAGTAGCTCCCAATTACTTCAAAACAATGGGAATCGAACTAAAAGAAGGTAGGTTATTTGAGGAATTTCAAGAAAGCGATAAACAAAAGGTGATTATCAATCAGCTTTTAGCTACTAATATGAAATTAAGTCAGCCAATTGGACAAACGCTTAAGATAGATAGTATTCGCTATGATATTTTAGGGGTAGTAAACGACTTTCACATATATAATTTTTATTACGATTTACAACCCGCCATTTTTAAAGTGTCAGAAGATAAGGACTTTCGATTTCTGTCAATGAAAGTGAAAAAAGGATATCAGAAAGATGTAAATGAAGCATTACAAGATCAATGGGCAACACTATTTCCAGAAACCCCATTTCAGGGAGGGTTTCAAGAAGATGTTTGGGTTAGTTTCTTTGAAGACATGGATGTTCAGCAGCAGTTTATGCGAGCTGTAGCCACATTAGCCATAATGCTTTCAGGATTGGGTCTTTACGGCCTAGTTACTCTCAATGTTACTGGTAGGATTAAAGAGTTTAGTATTCGAAAAGCATTAGGCGCAGAAATTAAACATATTGCAATCAATATTTTCAATCAATACTCACTCCTTGCTGGCATTGCACTATTGATAGCAGCTCCATTAAGTTATATTCTAATTAAAGCCAACTTAGATATGCTTTTTCCAGATCCTATACCAATGGGTTTTGGAAATATTACATTATCAATCTTTATCCTCATTTCCGTTTTGCTAGCGGTTATTTCTACTCAGATTAGAAAAGTATCCAAGAGTAATCCAGTTGAAGGATTGAAAGGGGAGTAAGAAGAATTTGGTTTAGTTTATTTTCTCCACTTTCAGATTTTTCGCAATGCGTTTATCAGTACACAACATCAGTCTTTGCGACAGTGTCTGTGTACTAGTGAGAATATAGGAAAATTCAAGTTTGTGCTATGAAACTAGTCTTCTTCTATTGCCTCCAGCACATCCATTACTTGGCCGTAATCTTTGTTGCCTGGCTTGTCTTCTTTAGTCGCTTCTAATTCCAATCCAGGAAATTTGTGAAGATGCTGCATATCACTAAACCCAAAGCCTTTCAACAAGCGAAAGTTGCAATTGTAATAACCAATTCTAGATTCCAATTCTTCAAACAAATCCTCATTTTCAGATTTAATAATGACGATTTTAACTAGTTCATCCAAATAACTCAGAGTTGATTTTAGCTTATCGAGCTCAGCTGCCGTATTGATATTCAGCTTGAAAATGATAGGATATCCCAAAAGATTAACCTGTTCAACCAAATTCACATCAGAAATCTGAATGAACGTAATAGCGTAACTCTTAATCGCTTCCTTAAGTTGGGCTAAATCGGCTTTCTCAAACTCACCAACAAAATCAACTCCTGCGACCCAGTCAGTAATTTCGGTATAGTCTTCAACTGATATATGACCATCAGAAATAGGATCAATATTAAATCCAATAGCATTTACCATCATACCTGCACAATATCGTGCATCACTCAAGCTGGAAACATTACTGATTTTCACAAAAGTCTTTAAAGCCATGTTTGGTTTTGATTTAATGCGCAAATAAAATCAACCTAATTGATTCAATGGTAGTCAAAAAAATAATTTTCTATTAAATCAGCTTTCGTAGTTTCAATTTCGAAAGTTAAAAAGTGCAGATTTTAATATCAACATTAACTAATGAACTGCGTCACTATTAAGGAAACAAACTAACTTTGTGAAAACATGTACCAACCGGGCTGTGAACCCGGCGAAATACCAAATTAATGAGTAAAAAAGGACGAATTTTAGTTGCCATGAGTGGCGGCATTGATAGCTCACTAGCCGCAGTGATGCTACACGAAGAAGGATATGAAGTGATAGGAATGACCATGAAAACATGGGACTATCAGACTTCAGGAGGAAGTAAAAAGGAGACAGGCTGTTGTAGCCTTGATTCTATCAGCGATGCAAGAAATATTGCTGTTAATCTGGGATTTCCACATTATATCATAGACATCAGAAAAGAGTTTGGTGATCAAGTAATTGATTACTTCACAGGGGAATACCTAGAAGGACGAACACCTAACCCTTGTGTCATGTGCAATACTCACATTAAATGGGATGCACTTTTAAGACGTGCTGATAGTTTGGACTGTGAATTCATCGCCACAGGACACTACGCGAAAGTTAGAACAGAAAATGCTCGTCACATTGTTTCTAGAGGGGCAGATGGTTACAAAGATCAGTCCTATGCACTGTGGGGTATTTCACAAGAAAGTCTAGCTAGGACGAAATATCCACTTGGCCATTTGAAGAAGTCAGAGATTTATGACATGGCAAGAGACCGTCAATTTTATGAACTTGTTTCAAAATCAGAATCTTATGAGATCTGCTTCGTTCCCGACAATGACTATCGAGGTTTCTTGCGTAGAAGAGTTGATGGATTAGAAGCTGAAGTAGCTGGTGGAGAATTTGTTTTAGAAGATGGGGCTGTTGTAGGAAAACATGAAGGATATCCTTTCTATACTGTTGGTCAAAGAAAAGGATTGGGTCTAGCTTTAGGTTACCCAGTATATGTGACTGAAATACAGAAAGATAAGAACAGGGTTGTATTGGGCACTTTTGATGAACTAAGTAGAGATGGCATGTATGTTCATCAACTTAATATGCAAAAATACGCTTCTATTGAAGGTGAGAGAAAAGACACAATAACAAAGGTTCGTTACAATGATGATGGTGCGCCAGCCGTTATTGAACAAGTGGGTGACAAAATGAAAGTATTCTTCGGAAATGGAGTAAGTGCTATTGCTCCAGGTCAGGCAGCTGTATTTTACGAAGGAGATGATGTGATAGGTGGTGGATGGATTACGTCAAGTTTTCATCAAAATAGATCTAATTGAAATTTAATAAAATAGCCATTCGGATAAAATATCCCTTTGAAGGGATTATCGGAGTATTCTTGGTGTTTTTTGCACTTTCGTGTAATGAAACTAAGGAAATTGACCCAAACTCCTTAGGATATGATTTTTATCCAATTGAAGTTGGTCAGTATAGTGTGTATGATGTAGAGGAGATTATTTACGAGATATCTGGGTTTGATACGACTATTTTTCAATTAAGGGAAATAATAGTTGATTCTATCCCGTCAATTGATCAGGTAACGTATTTAATTCGGAGAGATAAAAGAAATGACTCCTCTCGAGATTGGGAAGCTGATTCTGTTTGGACGGTAACTAAAACGACCAATTTTCTTGCGATTAATGAAAATAATATTCCCTTCATAAAATTGACATTTCCAGTTAACCAAAGTGCATCATGGAATGGAAATAGTCTTAATTCAAGAAATGAATTGACTTACTATTATCAATCACTGGAAAGTAGCATCATCGATTCTGTAGGTATCGATGATCATATTAGAGTGATCATTGAAGACATTGAACAAAACATTGTCAATCAAGACATTAGATCTGAGGTGTACGCCAGAGGTATAGGTCTGGTAAGCAAAGATTATCTTACACTGAACTATTGCACAGCTGGTTGTGCTGAGTTAGGGGAAATTGAATCTGGAAGATCCTTGAAGCAAACATTAATTGAAATAGGTAATGAATAAAGTCATTGTTTTTCTCACGTTGTTAGTTCTTTGTCTATCAGCATCTTCACAAGAAGTTAATAGATACTTCGCATATTTCACGGATAAAGAGGGTGCAGATTATCCTTACAACATTTCAAGCCCTGAGGAGTTTCTCACCTTGAAAGCAATAGAACGTAGGAACAAACAAGGCATATCAATCAACGAATCTGATCTGCCAGTCAACCCTGCATATACTCAGAGTTTAAAGGAAGCTGGGGCAGAGGTTTATTTCAGTTCTAAATGGATGAATGGAGCACTCATTCAAATGGACGCTGATTTATTTACTTCAATTCAAGGACTTTCATTTATCGATAGTCTCACCATTATAGCAGAAGACAAACGATTAGTTTCACCAAGTGCTTCTCCGAGCATACCAACTTCATTTACAGACCCTTCATCAATGAATGGTAATTCGGATATTCAGCTACTTATGTTGGGTGCAGATCATATGCATTCTGATAATGTTAAAGGTCAAGGCATGCTCATTGCTGTATTGGATAATGGGTATCGCGGGGTTAATGAATATAGTCCATTCAAACACCTCTGGGAAAATGACCGAATTGTTGCAACCAAAGACTTTGTTCAAAACTCAGGAAACGTCTTCCAATTCGGCGATCATGGCACTTCTGTACTCTCAATCATGGGTGCAAAATATGAGACAGAAACCGACAGTTTGTACGGTATCGCATATGAGTCAAATTACATTCTGTGCATAACAGAAGAAGGAGGAAGTGAAGATAGGATAGAGGAGTACAACTGGTTACTAGGTGCAGAGTATGCTGATAGTTTAGGTGCCGATGTTATCAATAGTTCATTAGGATATAAAACATTTGACATAGAAGAACATGACTACACTATCAAAGATCTAAATGGCAAAACGGCTATTTCATCTCTCGCAGCTACTATGGCTGCTAATAAGGGAATAGTTGTGGTTGTGAGCGCCGGAAACAGTGGGGATAGTAACAATTCAGAAAGAAGATTGATCAATCACCCATCAGATGCAGACCAGATTTTAACGGTAGGCAGTGTGAGAGTTGATTTTTCAAGATCTGGTTTCAGCTCAATAGGATCAACAATTGATGGTAGAATCAAACCTGATGTGGCTGCTTTTGGAGACGCAACTGCTGTGGTAAGAGGAAATGGATCTATTTCTCGAGGATCAGGAACAAGTTTCGCTTCTCCATTAATTGCAGGTTTCGCAGCTTGCATTTGGCAAGCAAACCCTGATCGTAATTACAATGAAATCATTACTGCAATAAAGAACTCAGGACATCAAGCATCAGAACCTGATAATTTGTTGGGTTGGGGAGTGCCTAACTATTCTCAAGCCAAAGACGTCAAAGTACTTAATGTAACAGATATCCTTGCAAACAAGATCACTTTTTATCCTAACCCATTCACTGGAGACAAACTCTACTTACATGCCGAAGGAAAAATAAAGAGAGGGATCTCTGTGAAAATATTAGATGCTCAAGGGCAAGAAGTTTTTTACAAAGAGTATTCAGCAAAAGACACGAAGAAAGACATTGAATTGACCATAGAAAATAGCCAACCAGGAGTATATTATTTATTCTTGCAGTCAGGAAAAGAAACGAAAGCCATAAAACTCATCAATTTCTAAATGTCACAAAGACTGATCGCCCCCTCTGTTTTAGCTGCTGATTTTGCAAATCTTCAACGAGATGTAGAAATGCTTAATCAATCCGAAGCTGATTACATCCATATTGATATCATGGATGGAATATTTGTTCCTAATATATCATTTGGATTTCCTGTGTGCAGTGCTATTCATAAGCACGCCAAAAAGCCAATGGACTTCCACCTAATGATAGAGCATGCCGATCCTTACTTAGAGGATTGCATGAAATCTGGTGCTGAAATCATTAGTGTACACTATGAAGCATGTAGGCATCTTCATAGAACGGTTACTGAGATTAGAAATTTGGGTGCTAAAGCAGGAGTGGTACTAAACCCACATACATCGGTGGATGTATTAGAGGAAATACTTCCATATGTTGATTTAGTATTGCTTATGTCCGTTAATCCGGGTTTTGGGGGACAACATTTTATTGAGACTACTTTCAGTAAGGTGACAAAACTCAAAGCAATGATTGATACTATCTCTCCAGAGATTCTTATTGAGATAGATGGTGGGGTTAATGAACAAAATGCTGATCCACTTTTTAAAGCGGGTGCAGATATACTAGTAGCGGGGAGCAGCGTTTTCAAATCGAATGATCCAGCGAAGACCATCTCGAATCTTAAAAAAGCCTAGTTCATTGAGGCAACTAATATTAGTGACTTTCATAATAGGTTGCTGTGGTTATGCCTCGGCTCAAAAGGGAACTATTGAGGGAACTATTGTAGATGAGAATAATCAAAGTATTCCATCTGTCAATATCATTCTCAAATCTGACAGAACCGTAGGGACTATTTCAAATCTGGATGGCGAGTTTGAAATTCAACTACCTGAAGGAAAACAAACACTCCTCTTTTCTCACATTCAGTATGAAAAAAGAGAATTCGAACTGACTGTTAATGCAAACGAAGTTCAGAAGCTTCAAATAAGACTTTTCACGAATAGCACCTTACTAAATGATGTAGAGGTTGTGGGTCAACAAGAGCGCGACGCTATTGATCCTGCAACAAAGCTGGAGGCTAAATCTGCACAAAACTTACCTTCAGCTTTTGGTGATTTTAACAAAGTATTACTCACTCTTCCGGGAGTAGCAGGGAACAATGAACTTTCTTCTGCTTACAGTGTCCGAGGGGGTAATTTTGATGAAAACTTGGTGTATGTCAATGATATACCGGTTTATAGGCCATTTCTTTCAAATGCAGGAAGACAAGAGGGACTCAGTTTTATAAATGCTGACTTAGTTGGTGATATCAGTTTCTATGCCGGCGGCTGGGAAGCCAAATATGGAGATAAGCTATCATCTTCACTAAATATCGATTACAAAGAGCCAGAAGCACAGGAGGGTAGCTTAAACGTAGGGCTCCTTGGTGGTTCAGCTTACATAGGAAATCGTATCAATGAAGACATACAATACTTATTTGGGGCACGTCATAAAGACTCTCGTTATTTACTTAACTCACTAGAAACGCAAGGACAGTATTTACCTACCTACACAGATGTACAGGGCTTTTTCACTTTTGACCTTTCTGGGAAAGGTAAAATCAACAGAACGAAATTGAATTGGCTCACTTCCTATGGAAGAAATAGGTATCTCACTTTGCCAGAGTCTCAAACAACAGAATTTGGTTCAGTCACTCAAAACCTAAGGATTCAGACAGCATTTGAGGGAAGAGAGCAACTGGACTATGATACCTATCAGTCAGGCATTAATCTTTCTCATAGATGGACTAATCAGTTTTTAAGCAGATGGATTGTCTCTGGTGTTTACACCTCTGAAAGAGAGTATTTCAATGTAGAGGGCGCTTATCGTATTTGCGATGTAGACAATAATCCAGGCTCTAATAGTTTCAATCAATGTGTCACCACAAGGGGAATAGGTACCAATTTCGATTATGGAAGAAACAAACTAGACGCAACTCTTTTCAATGCTGAATGGAGAAATGAGATATTGTTATCTAACTGGTCAGTTCTTGAGGCAGGAGTTGGTTTTGCTCAAAACAAAATAGAAGATGAATTAGATGAGTATTCCTTTTTGGATTCTGCAGGGTTTGTTACTGTCAATAGAAGTGCATTCAATGAGCTCAACTTAACTACCACAACTTTAACTGGATATTTACAGACCACCATATTTTCAAAAGACTCCATGCATGCCATCAATGCTGGAGTTCGTACTAATCATTTTAGCTACAATGGTGATTTAATCATCAGCCCAAGGGTCATTTATCGTTTCAAACCAAAATGGGATAAAGAAACCTCCTTTAGACTTTCGATAGGACAGTATAGTCAGCCGCCTTTCTATAGGGAATTAAGAGACCTTGAAGGTCAAATAAAAGAAGATGTTAAAGCTCAAAAGTCAATTCATTTTATTGGGGCAATGGAGCGAGGAATTCAATGGTGGAACAGACCTTTTCTTTTCTCTGTAGAAGGGTATTATAAAAGACTAGATAATGTCATTCCCTATGACATAGATAATGTTCGTTTACGATATTTCCCCGAAAACAATGCGACGGCTTATTCATATGGAGTTGACTTCAGAATCAACGGAGAGTTCATCAAAGGGACTCAGTCCTGGTTCAGCTTGGGTCTACTTAGTACAAAAGAAGATATAGCGGAAGATGAGAAAGGCTACATAAGACGACCAAGTGATCAGCATGTCAATCTTGCTTTTTACTTTGAAGATCACTTACCTAATGACCCATCTGTCAGAGTATATGTCAATTCTGTCTTTGGTTCTGGCTATCCTTTAGGACCTCCGAATGATTTAAAAAACAGAAATAATTTTTCTGGAGACGAATATTATAGAGTAGATATTGGGCTTTCAAAGTCGTTTGAAGTAAAGAATCATAATTACCTGAAAACCATATGGTTAAGAGCAGAAGTATTAAATGCATTAGCAGCAGATAATACGTTATCATATTCTTGGATTGAAGATGTCAATGGAGCTCAACTAGCTATACCCAATTCATTATCGGCAAGGTTTTTGAATATCCGTTTGATAGCAGAATTTTAAAATTTTCCTATTGAAAATAAGTAAATAAATAAAGAGAAAAAATGATCATTCCAACTAACAATAATTAAAATCAACATGAAAAAATTAACACAAATTTCCCTTTTAGTTTTAGCAATTGCCACCTTGGCATCTTGCAACAGACAAGTAACTAGAGTTAGTCCAGATCAGCAAATTGATTTGAGTGGTAGATGGAATGATACTGATTCAAAATTGGTAGCCAAGGAAATGATTCAAGATGTAACCAATCGTCCATGGCATTCTGAATTTAGAAACGCAGAATCTAAAAAGCCGACGGTTATTGTTGGATATGTTCAAAACAAAAGCACAGAGCATATCGAACCTGAAGTATTCATAAAAGATATTGAAAAAGAATTCATCAATTCTGGATTGGTAAGAGTCGTATCCAATGCTGAATTCAGAGAAAAACTAAGAGAAGAAAGAGCAGATCAGAATGAATTTGCCTCACCTGCTACGCAAGCAAAATGGGGTAAAGAACTAGGAGCAGACTTCATGATGTTTGGTGTTATCACTGCTGTTACTGATTCTTATAAGAAAGAAAAGGTGGTCAGCTACAAAGTGAACTTGGAGTTAGTAAATATCGAGACCAATGAAAAAGTTTGGTTAGGAGATAAAGAAATCAAGAAGTTTATCAAAAACTAAGATGGTTAGCAGTTCATGGATGACAATCTATGAACTGCTGATTTTGATTTTTACAACCGTTTATTCTTTCACATGCCTTTCAAAAAATCGTCATATTTAGTACTTATACTGTTGCTAGCTACTTCTTGTATTAGCTACTATGAGCTCAATTATGAGTTTAATAAGAAATTTGAGCAAGGAAACATAGAGGAAGCAGAATCATTGCTTTCCAACAATAAAAAGGCGGAAAAAAGTAAATCTCGGTTTTTATACTTAGCCAATAGAGGAGTAGTAGATCATCTCTTAGGCAACTATGAGGCAAGTAATAAGTGGCTGGAAGAAGCTTATGTTTTTGGAGAAGACTACAGAAAAAACTACCTCAATTTTGCCGCATCTTATTTTCTAAATCCAAACCTTATTGTATATCCAGGTGAGGATCATGAACACTTGATGCTTTTATACTATAAATCTCTCAATTTTTTAAAAATGGGTGATTATGATGGAGCATTGGTTGAGTGCAGAAGATTGAATCAAAGACTTTATGAATTAGGAGATAAGTACGTTTCTGATAATAAATATCAGAAAGATGCATTCATTCAAAACCTAATGGGCATCATTTATGATGCTAGTGGCGATTACAATAATGCTTTCATAGCTTATAGAAATTCTTTGGAGATTTATGAAAATGAATTTCAAGAAATGTTCGATGTAAATACTCCAGAGCAATTGAAGAAAGACCTTTTGAGAACAGCCTCATTAGCAGGATTCCCAGAAGAACTGGATCAATATTCTAGGCAGTTTGGAATGAAATATGAAGCGGAAGCTTCAGCAGGTGGCGATCTTATTTTTTTATGGCATAATGGATTAGTGCCGATAAAGGAGGAATGGTCACTCAATTTTGTAGCTATGAAAGGAGCAGGGGGTCAAGTGATCTTTCAAAACGAGCAGTTCGGATTTGACTTTCCATTTTTCTATGATGTGAATACTGATGGTAACGCATCCATCTCAGATTTAACAGGAACACGTATTGCTTTCCCAAAATACGTAGAAAGGGAACCCTATTTTCATTACGCGAACTTACAATTAGGAGATGCTTATTATCGTTTAGACAAAGCAGAAAACATTAATGCAATTGCTTTTAAAACACTGCAGCAGAGGATGTTAAAGGAGTTGGGGAGTGGATTACTTCGTGTGGCACTTAAAAAGATAGTAGAACAAGAAGTAAGAAAAGAAAATGAAGGCCTTGGGATGTTGATTGGTGTGCTCAACTTTGCATCTGAAAAAGCAGACACAAGAAATTGGCAGACACTGCCGCATACCATTCATTACACGAGAGTTCCTTTAAAGGAAGGGGAGAATATCGTGAAATTTCACACAGATGGTTCTATTTCATCTGAAGACCAATCATTTACTTTTCAAGGGAAAAGAGGAATTACTCAATTTCAAACGTATCAAACACTGGAGAGCAAGGTCGCTTTTTAACAGTCAAAGCGTTACTATTTACTATATGTGTGTATAGTCTTTTGATGCATATTTTAGCTGTTTATGAGTGACGCTATCATAAAATGATATTTATTGGATTTTACTTAATAAGTGTCAAATTGATAATTATTGAATGGATTCGTCGTAAACCTTTCCCAAATTGGGGAAAAGCGTTTATTTTGAGGTCTAATCAAATCCTGCCCAATTATGTTCACAGAATATGAAATAGATTCAATGTTAGAGTATCCAGAAGTGATGGAAGCGACGCTTGCATTGAAGAAGGAATTTCTAAAAGTCGAAGCACCATATTTGGAAGTCAATGATGAGGATTTTTTCTCATTAATCGTGATGACTCCAACGATCGGAATTGCTTTGGCTGATGGGAACATTAGCTTTTTTGAGGAAATGGCTTTGAATAAGAAGGCCAGGAAACTTTCTAAAGGTGGGTACTTCTTGAAAAAAGATCCAGTTATTTATGCTATGAAGTTTTTGGTTAAAAATTACTTCGAGTGGGATGATAAGTTTTTGAACGTTCTTAAAGTAGCCATGAATTCTGCATGTGGGTTAGATAAAATTGCTCAAAAGCAGACAAATCATACTGGAAAAGTTGATTATGAAGCCTACAAGAAAGAGGTTCTCAATTCACCTTACCTATTGATTAGATTCATTGCTAGTTTCTTTTTGGAAAATGATGAAGATATTATCAATCAAGATCACAAAATTGGTAAGAAGGAATATGATCGCATGCTGCTGATTGGTAAAAAATTAGGTTTAGATAAGGCTCCAGTTTTCGACATGTTTTGTAAAACCTTTGGGTAATATTTAGTCATTATTTCGTTTCTCAATTAAATGAGGCTACTAAATCAATTCATATCCATACTAGTAATATTAGTACTCATATCATCTTGCAAAAAAGATGATTTGGATAATCCTGTAAGCGAAATAATTCCAGATTCCATAATTACTGAATACTTAGATTCACTCGGATTAAGCTCAGCTCGTGATGAATCAGGATTTTATTTTTTCCCTGACACTTTAACATTAAATCCTAACGGCGCATCCGTTAGTCAGGCTGGACAAGTATTGGCCATTTATTACGAATTGTCAGATCTAGATGGTGAAATAATAGCTAGCCATCAGCGGGCAGATGGTGACTCATTACTTTTCAAGTATTCTAGCAATGCTACTTTTCCAATTGGATTGGACTTGGGTATTGAATTAATGCGAGTAGGAGAGTCTTTCAACTTTATTCTACCTCCCAGTCTAGCTTATGAAAATGTGTCCTCAATCTCAACAACTGATGGTTCTGGTATTGTCATTATGAAAGTAAGTCTGGTGGCAATCCTATCAGAAGATCAAGTTTTTTTGTCCGAAATTGACCCGATTGACGAATACATAAAAAGGAAAAACTTGAATGATACCATTTCAATTACGATTGATCGGATAGACACTACTTTTCTCAATTCCACCATCGTATCTATCGATACTACATTTATTTATGACATTGACAGTGTAGTTTATTTTGATTCAGGAATAAGGTATAAACAGTTTGTAAGCGGAGAGGGCTTTACACCCGTCAATGGAGATCAAATCGTGATTGATTACTCCATATCATACCTGGACGAAATCAACATTGACTCAAAATCAAACTTTACAGTAACGAAAGGTTCTGGTATACCAAGTGATCTGGTTTTTGGACTAGATTTTGGCCTTTCTCTTATGAATTCGTTTGAAGAAGGTCTTATCATCATACCATCTTCCCAAGGCTATAGGGAAAGCGCTCTGATCATCCCTGCTTTTATCAGTTCTGAGTTAATAGAGTTAGATATTATTCCAGACTATGTTGAGCAAATTGACCCATATAAAACACTGTTGATCGAAGTAGTTCGAAAAAACTAATTATTCAATATTAAAAAGATACAATTTTGAGTCGCAGCTAAAGACTCAAAATCACTAAAAATGGCTGTATTGTCTCAAAAAATGATCTTAATTTTATGCACGTTGTGCTAAAATATTTGAATAAATATCAATCTCTTTTGATATGTCTTCTGCTATTTTTTTCGAGCAGCTTAAGCGCTCAAGAAAGTATATATCAGAGATATAATATCTATAGAAATCCTGTTAGAGTTTTTCTAAATAAAATCAGTATTACAGCGACTACTGGCTATACTACAACTAATTATAAACATCAACTAAGCGGCGTTTACTTTTTACAAAACAATGAAAACCAATATATCATTGCCAATCAAAATGAAAATATTGGAAATACATACATCTCTTATACTGATTGGCTTAACGACCCACAATTAGGGCCTGAAACTTCTTTTGATAATCCTTTTGACCTTCCATTCGATTACTTGAGTAATCCTGTCAATAACCCGGCATTGGAAAGCGATCAATTTTTGATCAATACAGATACAACTGACTTTGGTTTCGAAGGTGTTCATAGAGGTATTCCTATTTCCATTGGACTTCATTATGAATACATGAAGTTTAGAATCGGGCTGGGATTCACCTATGAAAAACAGTTTTCGAAAGAACTCACTCCAACTTCGTTTGTTGAACAAGTAAGAGCTTATCAACCCAACTATGAATCAGCGAGTTATACCCGCTTCTATGGAATGTTGGGATACAATTTCTATCAATTTTGGGATTATGACTTTGTTGCCGAGCTTCAACTAGGCAAACTGAACGCAGGTCCACAATTCAATGCTGCGGCAATCCAGAGGAACTTCTACACCAATTTTGGTGTGAGCATAGAGAACAATTGGTCAGAGTACTTTAGAGTGATTGTAAAGCCTGCTGTAGACTTTACTAACTACACAGTGAGCGTACCAGATGGATCATCCGTAAAGCATACTAACCCCACCTTTTTCTTGCAGGTAGGAGTGAGCATCAACATACCAGACATCAGGAGGTCACCCATGAAGAGTGACCATGTACAAGTAAAGCATCTTTACACGGACCCTCGAACGGGAAGACTAGAAGAGGTGAGAGGCCAGCCTATATGGAAAAAACAGAATCCTAAAGTGGGGCAAAACCATAAGAAACTCTGGCGCTATAAATGGAAGAATAGGAAGAAACTAAATTCTTATTAGATAATCTGATAATTTATTTCATAAATCACTGATTTATAGGCACTTAATAAGCTTTTTCAGTTTCATTTTTACAGTATCTATTTCTAGTATTTCAATGTATTTTTTCGTAAATTGCAGGTTGATTTTAGACAACCCAATAAAGCATAAATGGCAGACGGAGAAATCGATGATTTATCATCCTCGCAAGAGAATATAATCCCAATCAATATTGAAGAAGAAATGAGAGGCGCTTACATCGATTATTCGATGAGTGTAATTGTTTCTAGAGCCCTTCCAGATGTTCGTGATGGACTTAAGCCTGTTCACAGAAGGATCCTTTACGGAATGGATGAATTGGGGGTTAATTACAATAAATCTTATAAAAAGTGTGCGAGAATTGTTGGGGATGTACTAGGTAAGTATCATCCGCATGGTGATACCGCAGTATATGATACCATGGTTCGTATGGCTCAGCCTTGGTCCATGCGATACCCACTAGTTGATGGACAAGGAAACTTTGGTTCTGTTGATGGTGATTCTCCTGCAGCGATGCGTTATACTGAAGCACGTCTTAGACGTATCTCAGAGGAGCTTTTGGGTGATATCAGAAAAAACACAGTCGATTACCAACCCAACTACGATGATAGTACAGAAGAGCCTTCTGTATTACCAGCAAAGTTTCCCAATCTTTTGGTTAATGGAGCAAGTGGTATTGCAGTAGGTATGGCTACTAACATGGCTCCACACAATCTCACCGAGGTAGTTGATGGAGTTGCCGCCTACATAGATAACAAGGACATTAGCATTGAGGAATTGATGCAACATGTGACTGCACCTGATTTTCCAACTGGTGCCACTATTTATGGGTATCAAGGAGTAAGATCTGCCTATGAAACTGGAAGAGGTAGAGTAGTACTGAGAGCCAAAGCTGGGTTTGATGTTACTAGCACCGGAAGAGAACAAATCATTGTAACTGAGATTCCTTATCAAGTCAATAAAGCGACAATGATAGAGAAGACAGCCTCTTTGATCAATGATAAGAAAATTGAAGGTATTGCAGATATCAGAGATGAATCTGATAAGGATGGAATGCGTGTTGTATATGACTTGAAGAGAGATTCTATACCTAACGTGGTATTGAATAATTTATACAAGCAAACAGCACTTCAAACATCTTTTAGTGTAAATAATGTATGCCTTGTAAAGGGGAGACCTAAAACACTAAACCTCAAGGACTTAATCGTTCATTTTGTGGATCACAGACACGAGGTGGTTGTAAGAAGAACGCAGTATGAGTTAGAAGAGGCAGAAAAGAGAGCGCACATTCTAGAAGGGTACTTAATTGCCTTAGATAATCTTGATGAAGTGATCAATTTGATCAGATCATCGAAAGATCCAGATGAAGCGAAAACGGGCTTAATTGAAAAATTCAGTTTATCTGAAATTCAAGCAAAAGCGATTCTCGAAATGAGATTGCAAAGACTTACAGGTCTTGAGCGAGATAAAATAGAGAAAGAATACGCAGAGATTAAAGCATTGATTGAGCGATTGAATGAGATTCTTTCCAATGAAGAATTAAGAATGCAAATCATCAAAGACGAGCTTCTTGAGATGAAAGAGAGATACGGTGATGATCGTAGGTCTGAGATAGAGCACAGTGCAGACGAATTTACCGCTGAGGATATGATTCCGGATGAAGACATGGTGATTACCATTTCGCATCAAGGATATGTGAAGAGAACGCCTTTGGTAGATTATAGAACTCAAGGTAGAGGCGGAGTAGGAAGTAGAGCTGCCAAGTCGAAAGATGATGACTTTACAGAACACTTATTCATTGCATCTGCACATAACTACTTACTGATATTCACTGAGTTCGGAAAAGTATTCTGGAAGAAGGTGTGGGAAGTGCCTGAGGGAAGTAAAACTTCGAAAGGAAGACCAATACAGAATATCATCAATATTGAGTCAGAAGATAGAGTAAGAGCTGTGATCAACGTTAAGACATTAGAAGATCCAGATTATATCAATAATAACTTTTTAGTGATGTGTACTAAAGATGGTACCATTAAGAAAACGACATTAGAAGCATACAGTCGTCCAAGAAAGAATGGTATTAATGCAATTACGATACGTGAGAATGACAAATTACTAAACGTACAATTGACAGATGGTGACAATCATGTGATTGTGGCTTCCAACACAGGAAAGGCGATCAACTTCCATGAATCTGATGTAAGATCTATGGGTAGAATGGCCTCTGGTGTGCGTGGAATCAGGCTTTCTGATAAAGAATTTGCTGTTGGTATGGTTTGTGTAGACTACAAAAACCCACCTAACTTACTAGTCGTTTCTGAAAACGGATATGGTAAGCGTTCTGAGCTAGAAGATTACCGTGTCACTAAAAGAGGCGGAAAAGGAGTGAAGACACTCAACGTAACAGAGAAAACGGGCGAACTAGTTGCCATAAAAGATGTGGTTGATGGTGATGAGTTAATGATTATCAACAAATCTGGAATTGCTATTAGAATGTCTGTGGATGCACTTAGAGTAATGGGAAGAGCTACACAAGGTGTAAGATTGATTAGACTTAATGACGAAGATATGATCTCTGCCGTGGAAAAAATATCCAATTTAGGAGTGGAGGATGAAGAAACCGAAGGAGAAGAAGGAAGCGAAGAATCAAACTCTTCAGATGAAAATAAAGACCAAGAAAATGAAAAAGATTAAGAATAACATAAACCAATATAGAATGAGAACCCTTTTAACTGTAATCATTGCGCTTATAAGCGTATCTACATTTGCACAGAAGAAACCCAATATCAATAAGGCGAAAGCTGCCATGGAAAAGGGTGAATTGGCAGAAGCTAAAACCATCATTGATCAAGCAATAGAGCACGAAAAAACGAAAGATGATGCTAAAACATGGTACTACAGAGGAATGATATATGCTTCTTTAGATACGGCCATGAATGAGCCAGAAGCAAGAGCTGTAGCAATGTCTTCCTTCAACAAGTCATTGGAGATAGATCCAGAACAAAAGTCCACATCTTCATTTACTGGAGTAGGTATTGAGAACGTAGATTCAAAAATTCAAGGATACTATTCTCACTTTTATAATGGAGCTGTCGTAGCATACCAAGGGGAAGATTACTTAACTGCGGCTGACAATTTTGAAAAAGCAGCATTTATTAATCCTGCAGATACCAATGCAATCATGAATGCAGCTTTTTCTGCTACAGCGTTAGGTGATAACGATAGAGCTCAAGTAAACTATAACAAAGCATTTGAGGCTGGATCAAGAAGTAAGACGATCTTTTTGACGCTATACAACTATGCTGCTACAGAAGAACGTTATGAGGATGCATTGACAATCATACGAGATGCAAAAGCAGCTTATCCGAACTCATCTGAATTCAGTAAATATGAAATCAATCTGCTAATACAGTTAGATAAAGTAGAAGAAGCTAAAACAGAAATTGAGACAGCTATAGCTCAAGAACCTAATAACGCTGATCTACAATTTAGTTTGGGTGTGTTAAAAGAGGAATTAGATGATATTGAAGGAGCCACTACAGCTTATTTGAAAGCTATTGAATTAGATCCAACTCACTACAATGCTAATTTCAATTTAGGAGTAAGCTATTTCAATGAGTCTAATGAAATGATTAAAGAGCGTAATGCTCTTGGCTATAAAGAAACTAAGAAATATGATGAGTTGACTCTGAAGATCAATGATCAATTGAAGAAAGCAATGCCTTTATGGGAAACGCTGTACTCTATCAAAAGTGATGATCGAACAGTATTAGAAACGTTGAGCTACATCTACACAAACCTTAAGATGAATGATAAGGCAATGAATATGCAAGATGAAATCGATAAGTTGTAATCGGTCGTAAAAACAAACAGAAGCCAGTATAGAAGACTATGCTGGCTTCTTTTAAATAACATTACTTAACATAATATAAATTATATAACAA
>JBGCFL010000091.1:0-33543 GCA_045106975.1 Ekhidna sp.
GGGTTCTAAATCTAGAAAAACAACTACAAACCCTTGATCGATAAAAAGTCAAGGGTTTATCTCTTGCCCAGACTTCTATTCTTATTGGCAATGTAAACTCCCAATCCTACAGCCAGCATTCCAATATAGTGAAGAGGATACAGCTCCTCGCCATCAATAACTCCCCATGCCACTGCAATAATCGGTATAATGTAAGTAACTGATGAAGCAAACAATGGAGTTGTCATTTGCAATATTTTATTGAAAATAATAAGCGCTATAGCCGTACTCATTACGCCCAGTAAACTAATGTATAATGTTGCTGTAGTTGCGCCTTCAACACTCATCAACTTTGGCCAAAAATCCGTAAACCCAAAAAGATGAATTGCAGCAATAGGGAGAACAAAAAGCATAGAAATACTAGTTACCGTTATTGCATGTACAGCATTTAGTTTTTGCTTAATCAAATTCAAATTTGACGCATAGCAAATAGTGGCCAATACAACCAGTAAAGCATATGCATTGAAGCCTGAAAAGCTAACACCCTCACCAGCAAAGATCAGCAGTATTGTTCCAATAAAACCAACAAAAACTCCAATGAACACTTTCGAATCTTGCTTTTGCTTCAGAATAAACAAGCCAATCAAAATAGTGAAAATAGGAACAAGTCCATTAAGCACTCCAGTAATGGCACTTGCTAATTGAGTTTGTGCAACAGCAAATAGAAAAGAAGGAATGAGGCTACCCAAAAACCCTACTGAGATGTAATAAGGGATGTGTTTTTTATCAATAGTTTTTAGCCTTGATATGGCAAATGGTAGTAAAAAAATTGCCGCTGCGACTATTCGCAATGACCCTACCTCTGCCGCTTCAAGCCCAACAAGCCCTCTCTTTATCAAAATGAAAGAGCTGCCCCACATCATGGCTAAAATGACAAGTAAAATCCAAGCTAAAATTGGTGTCTTTTGCATAATTAGAATCAAACAAGTGCCTCGGCGAACTGATCAGGAATTCTTAACAACGTCTCTTTTACAACTGAATAATCTTCCGACTCTACCAATGTAGTTCTAGTTGGTTTAAAATTGTGAATGCCTCTAAAATAGTTGGTATAATGTCTTCTCATTTCCAAAAGACCTTGACGTTCGCCTTTCCACTCTACAGAAAAGTCAACATGTTGAATAGCTACTCTCACTCTCTCTTCTAATGACGGTGGAGCTAAATGCTCCCCCGTTTTCATAAAATGCTTAATCTCATTAAAAATCCACGGATACCCGATGGCAGCTCTTCCAATCATGATACCATCAACACCATATTTGTTTTTATACTCCAATGCCTTTTCTGGTGAGTCAATATCACCATTGCCAAAAATGGGAATATGAATGCTTGGATCATTTTTAACCTCTGCTATGTGAGACCAGTCAGCTTCCCCTTTGTACATCTGCTGTCTGGTCCTACCATGAATAGATAGTGCCTTGATGCCTACATCTTGCAATCGCTTTGCGACCTCTTTAATCTTGATTGTATTATGATCCCAACCCAAACGTGTTTTCACAGTTACTGGCTTATCAACCTGCTTCACTATCTCAGCGGTCATTTCTTGCATCTTAGGAAGATCCAAAAGGATACCTGCTCCTGCTCCTTTGCACGCCACTTTTTTTACAGGACAACCATAGTTAATGTCTATAATTTCTGGATCTGCCTCTTCTGCAATAGAAGCTGCCTCTCGCATAGACTCTATCTTATCTCCAAAAATTTGAATCCCTATTGGTCTTTCATAATCGTAAATATCTAGCTTCTGAACACTCTTTGCCGCATGGCGAATGAGTCCCTCAGAAGAAATAAACTCTGTGTACATAAGGTCTGCGCCATTCTGCTTGCAAACCGCACGGAATGGCGGATCACTTACATCTTCCATTGGAGCCAGAAGCAATGGAAATTCGCCTATCTCTATATCGCTGATTTTAACCACCTTGAACGTTTATATTTGCCAGCAAAGTTAGGTATATGAATGACATTCTTAGAAATTTTCCAGAAGAACAGCAAAGACAAAAAGCATGGCTCTTTGGATTCGTTTTGGCTGGCTATGTTTCTATTTCTATGTTACTTGGCAATAGTGGTGAGGTAGATACCAATCAGATACTAAGCATGGATCCCATTCTTCTTCTAGGTGGGCAAAGTTTTATTTCAGCAATCATGTTTATCGGAGTACCTGCACTCTTCATAGTAAAAGGGCTTAGGATCAATTTTATGGAATTTTTTCCTAAAGTAGATTGGCAGTCAATTGGACTTACCTTGGTTATTTCCTTCAGCTTTATGGTGGTTAATAGCGCCATTGGTGAGTGGAATATGTCTATCGATTTTCCTGATTCCGCATTTGAAGATTGGGCAGCACAATCAGAAGAACAGTTAAAAATATTGACAGAACACTTAACCAACTTCACCTCACCTACTCATTTCACTATCGCATTTGTAGTCATTGCTATCATACCTGCCATTGGAGAAGAGTTATTATTCAGAGGACTGATCCAAAACCTATTCGGTAAAGCATTTAATAACCATCACATAGCTATTTGGATCACTGGATTCATTTTTGCAGCCATCCATATGCAGTTTTATGGGCTTTTCCCGAGAATGCTTCTAGGGGTTGTGTTTGGATATCTCTATCATTGGTCTGGAAAATTGTCTATTGCGATGATCGCACATTTAATAAATAATGGACTTGCTTTGATATTGATCTATCTTTCCCAGAACGGGACTATAGAAGTATCTCCAGATCAGATGGAAAGTTCAGCGCCTTGGACAGCTATTATTGGGTTTGCAGGTATTTGTGGATATTGTTTATTCATTTTTTATAAAAAATTTAGACTTCAAGAAGATGCGTGATTGGCAATCAATTTTCAAAGACGCTAGAGAACATAGGGCAGAAATAGTAAAAGCAGTGCTAGATGATATGGGAATGAATCCTGTATTAATTAATAAGACCATTTCACAGTATGGTATGGGAAATTTCGAAATATTTGTAGCTCCAGAACATGTGATTAGAGCAATTAAAACTATTAAAGAAGACATTAATTTTGCGTAAGTTCACCGATTTAGCCCCTCGATTTTTATCCGCCGTAGTTGGCGTTTTCATTATTATTTCAGCTTTGGTCTGGAGTGAATGGGGGTTTTTCGTTATTTTCCTAAGCATCTCTTGTCTTACTATGCTGGAATTCTATCGATTGATGAAAGTGCAGGATTACTCGCCTATTAGATTTCTTGGCGTGTCTGTGGGTGCTCTGCTTTTCATTATCATGTTTTTAATAGAAGACAAAGTACTCCCTTCAGAATATTATGTGATAATGTTCCCACTTGCTTCATTTGTGTTTCTAATTAAGCTTTACAAGAAAAGCGATATTCATCCATTCATCAACATTGCACTCTTCTACTTAGGAATACTCTATGTCGCAGTGCCTTTTGCTCTTATCAATATCGTTGTTTTTTATAGTGGAGAATATTCTTATGAAATATTACTTGGACTTCTTTTCTTGACATGGGCCAATGATATAGGGGCCTACTTCTCAGGAATTATGTTTGGCAAAACGAAATTATTTGAACGCATATCACCAAAAAAATCATGGGAAGGAAGCGTTGGAGGTGCTATTTTCGCTGTAATTACCTCTGTAGTTATCAGCATGTATTTCAAAGGATTAATGCAATGGGAGTGGATTAGCATCGCATTCATAGTGGTAATAGCTGGCACTTATGGTGATCTTGTAGAGTCACATTTTAAGAGATCGATGAACATTAAAGATTCTGGATCTACTATTCCTGGTCATGGTGGCTTCTTAGATAGGTTTGACAGTCTATTATTAGCTGTTCCTTTCGTGGTAGTTTTCCTTAAATTATTCTGATAAGAAAGGCAATACAACTAGTTTTGCAGTCTAAATAAACAACACCCACAATTTTCTCTTTATTATAGTATGGGATACAAAGAACCCGCTCCGATCAAGGACAGAGATAATCCATTCGAATCAATGATGTCACGTTTTCAGATTGCAGCCGAGCACCTCGGATTGGATCAGGAAGTTTATGACGTGTTGAAGACGCCTGCAAAGCAGGTCATCGTCTCATTGCCAGTAACAATGGATAATGGCTCCATCAAAGTATTTGAAGGATACAGAGTTATACACTCTACCATTCTTGGGCCATCAAAGGGTGGTGTCCGTTTTGATATGGACGTAAACATTGATGAGGTAAAGGCGCTAGCAGCGTGGATGACTTGGAAATGTGCGGTAGTAGATATTCCTTATGGAGGAGCGAAAGGTGGAATCACTTGCAACCCTCGTGAAATGTCTGCTGGTGAGGTAGAAAGATTGACCAGAGCTTATACACAATCTTTGAATGATGTGTTTGGTAGCGACAAAGATATTCCAGCTCCAGATATGGGAACTGGCCCTCGTGAGATGGCTTGGATGATGGATCAATACTCGAGGAATCAAGGCATGACAGTAAACTCTGTAGTAACTGGAAAACCACTGGTTTTAGGTGGCTCACTTGGGAGAACAGAGGCGACTGGTAGAGGCGTAATGATCTCTGCTCTTGCCGCTATGGAAAAACAAAAAATTAATCCTTTCAAGGCTACTTGTGCGATACAGGGTTTTGGGAATGTAGGATCTTGGGCGGCTCAACTTTTGGAAGAAAGGGGAGTCAGCATAGTTGCCGTAAGTGATCTTTCAGGTGCTTACTACAACAAAGAAGGTATCAACATTAAAAAAGCAATGGACTATCGAACCAACCACGATGGCACATTGGAAGGTTTTGATGGTGCTGAGAAAATTGATGCAGATGAGCTACTCTTATTAGACGTAGACGTGCTTGTGCCTGCTGCAATTGAGGACGTGATCACTCAAGCTAATGCTGACAAGATCAAAGCGAAAATGATTGTAGAAGGGGCTAATGGTCCTACATCAGCTAAGGCAGATGCCATATTGAATGAGAAGGGCATACTAGCTGTACCAGACATTTTAGCGAATGCTGGTGGGGTGACTGTTTCTTACTTTGAGTGGGTACAAAACAGATTAGGATATGGTTGGACTCGCGAACGTGTGAGTAGAAGATCGGATAGGATAATGAAAACCGCTTTTGATAAAGTATATGACACTGCTGAAGAGTATAAAGTAAGCATGCGAATTGCGGCTTATATTGTAGCAATTGACAAAGTGGCTAAAACATATAAATACAGAGGCGGCTTCTAGTAATTAAGTGGTAGGCATTGAATATTATGGTTCCTTCTTTAGAGAATCTATTTGAGGGAACACTTTGCCTTTGAAGAGATTCGAGGGCTGAGGGAATGTTCAAACGAAGTGTCATTCTGAACTTGTTTCAGAATCTATTTGCTGATTAAATTTTTTAGAAAATGAGAATACACAAAGAAGGAAATAAGTTAATACCATTAATGGCTCTTATAATTGGAGGCCTTTACGCACTATTATACTGGCTAATTCCTTTCTTGATTGTTCAAGTGATCTTGGCGGTAGCAGCATTCATTTTCATGGTGTTAGTGGTTCGTTTCTTTAGAAACCCACTTGTTGTTACTCCTCCCAAAGAAGGAGTTGTCTATGCTCCAGCAGAGGGGAAAGTAGTCGTGATTGAGAAAGTCTTTGAAGATGAATATATCAAAGAAGATAGAATTCAGGTTTCTATCTTCATGTCACCGCTCAACATCCATGTAAATAGAAGCCCAATTAAAGGAAAGATCAGTTTCTTTAAGTATCACCCAGGAAAATTTCTAGTAGCATGGCATCCAAAGTCTAGCACAGAAAACGAAAGAACCTCAGTTGGTTTGGAAACAGAGTCTGGAGTAAAGATTCTAATGAGACAAATAGCGGGTGCTGTTGCAAGAAGAATTGCTTTCTATCCAGAAGTTGGCGCACCCGTAGATCAAGGCACTTCAGTGGGTTTTATTCGATTTGGAAGCAGAGTAGATATGTTCTTACCTCTTGATGCTGAAATCAATGTGAAGATTGGTGACTTGACACTGGGAGGAGAAACTGAGGTGGCTACTTTAAGAAACTAGATCTTAGATAAAAGACTTAAGACGCTAGATTTTAGACCTGAATAATACAACTTTCGTTTTCGAAACTCTTCAAGCAAAAGAGCTCAATGAACGAACAAATCAAAGAAAAAATCATCCAAGTGTGTGATGAGAAAATTGCAGTAAAAGGGACTAATGTAGGACTGTCTTTCTATGCCTTCTTTGCCAATAAAAATGACAACCCAGAACTCTTAATGGAGGTTGCAAAATGGTGGATTCAAGATCATAAGCTGGATCACTTCGAAAAAGCAGTAAAGATCAAGAGCTTGGTAAAAAGCTGAATTCATAAGTAAAGCGTCATATCATATTAGTGGCTTTTCTCGTTTAAGAGAGAAATTGTTTTTACTAGGACATTTTGACTTAGAGTAATAATGAAAACAGTCAGAATGGCTTGATTACTCATTAACGAAAAAACGGAATAGCTTTTGATAGCATATTCAATTATAAAAAGAGGCGATATGAAAATAAATGATGAATTGATAAGAACACTAGCTGAATCCGCTGACATTGTAAATACTGTCAATGGAGGAACTATCTATCCTACATTTGAGACATATACCGAAGATGATCACTATAGATTAGAGGTAGATATTCCAAGCATTGATCCTCAAAACATCAAAGTGGAAGTAGAGGGTGCAGATTTATTGATCTATCAAAACGTACAGCATAATGACCTTACTCTACCTAATCTACTAGGGATGGTGAAAATTTCAGCAAATGTCTCACTGAATCATATCTCAGCCGGTTATGAAGATGATATGCTTGTTGTAATTATGCCTTTTGACGAATCCGCAGGTGGGTTCAGAAGGGATATTGATATACTAAGAAATTAAGAGGGGATACTTAATTTATCAATTTCGTTAGCAAGTTCACGATCCTTGTTAGTTACAATATTTCCAGCATCATGAGTACTAAGTTCAATAGTAACCTCATTGTATACGTTGCTCCAATTTGGATGATGATTCATTTTTTCAGCTACAATAGCTACCTGACTCATAAAACCAAAAGCTTCTATGAAGTCTTTAAATTTGAACGTCCTAGCAAGTTTATTTTTTTCTTCTTTCCACATGGCGGTACTTTTTTAATTAAGTTAATGGGGATATTATTCATAAAGCAATGATTCCCTCAATGGTGTGAGCATCCTTATATACATCGACTACAGCTGCACTGGAGCTCATTTCTGCTGTAATAGAAATACTTACATATTTGTTTCCTGAACTTGGCTTGAGTTTGATTTCAGCATCTTTTACAAGTAACTCCACTGTCTTTTGATGCTCAGGTTTCACAATAAATTTAAAAGTGTATTTAGATGGAAACTGATGTGTCCCTTCCAGTTTTTCTAAAAATGATGCTTCATCCCAACTCATACTCACAAATTATAGCTTCGAGAAAATTCAATTAAATACGACTAAATCTAAAGAAAAAAGCCGCTCATTTGGAATGAACGGCTTTTAAAAAAATTAAGTTCTTTTAAAAGAATTTATATCTCATATCCTCGATCTCAGCAAATTCCTTAAGTGCGTTATCTATATTTCTTGAAATAAATATTCTAAAGAAAGACAAAGGAAAATCAGCTACCATCGCATTTGGTCCAAGACGTTGGCTAGATACCTGAAGTGCTACTGCAGAGTAATCATCTAAATCAGCAGGAATATCTTTTGTTGTCAACTTAATCATGATAACACCATCTTGAACGGCAAATGATTGTGTTGCTTCCTCTTCATTTAGAGCAAAAGAAAGACCAATAGCCTCTGGTGCATAACCTACACCTGATATACTGTTTGAAAATAACTGGTAATCTGCTGAACCTGATTTTGCTTCAGATCCATAAGCTCCAGCAACACTTGAAAAGTCAGAAGCATCTAGGCCATTCAATTTAGCCATAATTGACTCTGCTTTCTTTTCGTTCTTCACTTTTCTCTCTACTTGATTTCTTACTTCAATCAGATTGGCAACTCCTTCATTTTGTTCTCCGGTCATAGCTGCAACAACATATCTATCTCCAACTTCTTTTACTTCAGAAACAGAACCAACAGAACCCTCATTGTAAAGCCAGAGGGCTATACTTCTAGCCTCATTCAAAATTCCTACTCTAGTTGCATTCTTCTGAACTCTCATAGCCTTCAAAGTCTTCAACCCTTGTTCGTCAGCAAGTTTTCTAAATTCCTCTACGTTTCCAGCAGAAGCTGCAAATAGATCCGCTTGTCTATAACTTTCATTGATTGTCTCGTCAGATATGAAGAAGTCTTTCTTCATCTTAGCCACTCTGTAAATAGCGCTATCACCATTCAGATATTCTTTTCTAGAAAGCTTATAAAACTCATAAGACCCGTTCACAATAGTTGGCTCAGAAACGAATCCAACATCTTGACCTTGCAATGGAGCAGGCAGGTTGCTGTCATTATAGGTTATAAATGGATAAGCATCGTCAGAGTTGATACTGACATAACTAGAATCATTCGTAGCATTTTCTAATGCCACTTTGAAATCTGCAACTTCACCTTCCACAACAGCTGAATCTGCACTAGAAGCTTTCAAATCGAAAATCACGTACTCAATATCTCTAGAATCATCTCTCTTAAACTCTGAAGAGTTATTAGAAATGTACGATTTAAGCTCACTATCTGTAACAGATACTGATGAGTCACTTACAGAAGAGAAAGGAACATAAACATATTCGATACTCGCTGTAGCGTTTTGATTTCTGTTTTCTTCCTGAGCCTCATACTTAGTCACGTAATTGGTTCTAGTGAAAAGGTTATTGTATTTCTCTACCAATCTGCTAGGCACTAATGATCTTTCAAAAGCCATCCATGAGTTTTGCTGATTTGGTGGTGCTTGAGAAAGGTTTGCAAGAAATGTTGTTACATTCTCTTTTGTAAATTGACCAGTTTGAGGATCCAAGAAAAATTGTCTGATTTGAGGATGTATGTTATTTCCTTGAACCATATCAACTAGTTCAGCATTGGTCACTGAAAGACCTAGTTCATCAAATTGTGTTTGATATACATTATCAAGAATAAGGGCATTCCATGCTTGATTACGAATTTGCTCGGTTTGTTGCTGAGTAGGAACTTGACCAGAGTTGATCGCAAAATTGTATGAAAGCTCATCTACCTTCAATTGAAAGCGTGTATTAGAAATAGACTCTCCATCCATCTCTGCTATGTCAGCGTCTTGAGCAGTTCCAGGTCCTAAACTGGTAAAAAACTCTCCACCAACAAAGGCTATCATTACAAGTGCAAGTAATACTACTAGCACTTTGCCCATCTTATTTCTTAGCGTATTTATTATTGCCATGTTTTCTAATGCTCGTTTTTGAGGTCGGCAAAAATAAGTAATATTTTATCTATTGACTATTGCTTACACAATTCAATTATTTAAAGAACAATTTTCTTTATCGTGCAGATAGTCAATCTGTTGTCTTGAAAATAAGAGAAGAATATTTGGCCTAATAAAAGCTACTATTTAGTTGCGACTCAAAATCGCTTTTCTACTCCAGAAATAGCCAATAGAAAGACCAGAAATGATATGCCAAATGCCCCACCATGCTGCTACAATGGCCATTCCGCCTAGGCCTTCGAAAAAACCAAAGATAAGGATGAGGCCAAGTCCTGAATTTTGAATTCCGGTTTCAATAGAAATAGATCTTCTGTCACCCTCTGCGAGACGAAAGGCTCTTCCTATTTGATATCCAGCGAATAATGCCACCGCATTATGCAGCAGTACTAAAAGCACTACCATATGAATGTACTCCAAAAAAAGATCCACATTGGCACTAAATGCTAAAGCAACAATAACTGCGAAAATGAGAATACTCCCATAATGCATATACGGGTGTAGTTTGTCTGCAATGGCTGGTTTCCATTTCCTTAAAAGCATTCCAAGTACAATAGGAATCAATAGAATCGTTAGAATCGTCTGGAACATGCTCCAAAAATCGAGGCTTACTTCCGTGAGAATATTGGCGGTTGGTGGGTACATACTACTCCAGAAAGCGAGATTCAAAGGAGTCATAATTATGGCTAGAGAACTTGAAATAGCTGTAAGGCTAACGGAAAGTGCTGCGTTCCCTTTTGCCATGGCACACATGAAATTAGAGATGTTTCCGCCAGGACAAGCTGCCACTAGCATCATACCCAAAGCAAAACTTGGCCTTGGTTCTATGATCCAAATCAATAGAAAAGTAAGTGCAGGAAGTACCAAGAATTGAGATATGACTCCAGCTAAAGCAGATCTAGGGGTTTTGAAAACCCTAATAAAGTCCTCCATTTTAAGATTTATGGCTACCCCAAACATGATGATGCCTAGGCTTATGTTAAGAACAAAAAGGCTTCCAGGACTAAAGTTGAGTGTGACTTGATCTATTCCATTCATGGTAATGGCAAGATAGGAAAGATCAAGTATGCCAATAGAGATTTTAGAATCAAAAAATTAGTTACAAGCTGTAAGAAATGATATAGCCTTAGTTACTAATAAAGTAAAAAATGAAAAAAGCCACAATCCAACTCATCCTAGGAAGCATCGTTACAGCAATACTTTTGATTGCATTCTCCACTTATTTCGGTGATCACACCTATTTTCAAGAAATATACGATACAGTATTCATTCTTGGCACAATGCACTTCTTCTATTGTTCTGGAAAAGCGTCAATCAAAGTTTCAAAACCTGCTAAATGCTAAATATAAGACGACCAAAAAAACATTTAGAAGTATCCGAGAAATCAACCTCTCTTAAAGGCTAGTTTCTTTTCTGAGGATTCTTTGTCGTCAATATAATATCCATCATAATCGAAAGCTTTCAGGTCATCAACAGAACTGATTTGATTTTCAATCATGAAACGAGACATTAGTCCTCTTGCTTTTTTAGCATAGAAAGAAACGATTTTGTATTTATCACTTTTGAAATCTTTGAACTCAACATCTATGACTTGAGCGTTCATTTGCTTTTTATCAACAGACTTGAAATACTCGACTGACGCTAGATTCACAATCACGTTATCTCCTTGCACTTTGAGATCTTTTTCAAGCAGGTCTAGGATAGTAGTGTCCCAGAATTGATACAACGTTTTGTAGTCATCAAAAGCTAACTTAGTTCCCATTTCAAGACGATAGGGCTGTATTAAGTCTAAAGGGCGTAGTAAACCATAAAGACCAGACAAGATTCTAAAGTGCTGTTGAGCAAACTCCATTCTACTTACATCGAATGTTTCTGCTTTTAAGCCTTGGTATACGTCTCCTTGAAACGCGAGTACACTGGCCTTTGCATTTTTTGCATTGTGTTTAGGATCGTAAGAGTGATATCTACTAACATTCAGTTCCGCTAGGTTATCACTGATTCCCATCAATTCTTTTATGTCTTCTGGCGATTTCTTTCGAAGCACATCTATTAGTTGATTGGTGCACTCCAACAATCTAGGTTGAGTTGCTTTTACACTCACAGGTGTTTCGAAATCAAGACTTTTTGCGGGAGATACTACTGCGATCATTTTTATGTTATTTTGAAAAAGAACATTCTGTAACAGAAAAAGTTCTTATCTCTCTCTTTTCATCAGTTTTTCAAAAAATTCTTTCAACTGCACCTTACCATTTTCATTGGCATCCAGTCTGTTGAGTAGTTGGAAAGCTTCATCGTAATAAGCGTTCATTTTTTTAGTGGTGAGATCATAAATGCCTATTTCATCATAAATGGTTTTCACTGCATTTACTTTCTCCTCTATATCAAAATCTGTGGCTAACAACCACTTATCTAGCTCAGCTCTTTGGGTCGGATTTGCAAGCTCAAGCGCCTTAATAAGTAGATAAGTTTTCTTATTGGAAACTATATCTCCACCTACTTGCTTGCCAAATTTTGCTTTATCCCCATACACGTCGAGCAAATCATCCATGAGTTGAAAGCCTATTCCTGCTTTTTCACCAAGCTCATTCAATTGATTTTTTTCAGCCTTATCCATCCCAGCCAAAATACCTCCATACTCCAAACTAAAACCTAGAAGCACAGCAGTCTTCAGCCGAATCATCTCCAGGTATTGATCCTCAGATACCGTTTCGAATTCCTCAAAATCCATGTCCAGCTGCTGACCTTCACAGACTTCAGCAGCGCATTTATTGAACTTTCTAATGACTTCTGGAAGTGATTCCTTAGGAGATTCTAATAACAAATCATACGCTTTCACCATCATAGTGTCTCCACTAAGTATCGCTACGGTGCTATTCCATTTTTCATGAACTGTAGGTTCTCCTCTTCTAAGTGGTGCATCATCCATGATATCATCATGCATGAGCGTAAAATTGTGAAAAACCTCGACGGATAGAGCTGGATTGATGATAGAGTCAACATCCTCTTTTTTTAATCCATATCCCAATAGAACCAGCATTGGTCTCAACCTTTTGCCTCCCAAAGAGAGTATGTATCGGATGGGATCGTAAAGGTTTTGAGGATGCTCCCCTAATGTTAAAGAAGCAATATTAGCTTCCAGTTTTTGTTGCAATTCTTCCATTCAGGCGCAAGATAAATCGGATTATTCAGGTAAAACTAATCTCTTACCTACTTGTTCATAACCTCATTTTGATGATCTATGGATTCTTGATGGATGGCATTCAGATATCGAATCATGAATTTCCTAGAAAGACCCTTCAATTCACCATTAGCACTGGCATTTTCAATGATTTCTTCCCATCTATTGGTTTGCAAAATGGTCACTCCTTTTTCTTTTTTCACTTGACCAATATCTTCTGCGACTTTCATTCGATTTCCTAATAGCTCAAGCAAATCATTGTCAATAATATCTATCTGCTTCCTCAATAATTCCAATTTATTGGTAAGCTCTTCATCGGGAAGAGAAGCTCTTCTTACAATTAAGTTTATGAGAATTTCATTGAGAGAATCTGGAGTCACCTGCTGGTTTTTATCACTCCATGCTTCATCAGGGTTTATATGAGATTCCAACATCAATCCATCAAAATCCATATCCATCGCTTGCTGAGAAACAGATTGCAATAGTTCTCGATTGCCACAAATATGACTTGGATCGCATAGAATGGGTATCTCTGGAAATCTCCTTTTCATTTCTACAGCCAATTGCCATTTAGGCTCATTACGGTAGACGCTTTTTCCATGCTGAGCAAAACCTCTATGAATCATTCCTAGCTTTGTTATTCCCGCTTTGTTGAGACGTTCCAAAGCTCCTGTCCAAAGCTCTAAATCTGCATTGATTGGATTTTTCACAAATACAGTGGCATCAGTTCCTTTGAGCGCATCTGCTATTTCCTGAACAGAAAATGGGTTTACTGTAGTTCTAGCTCCAATCCACAAAATATCAATATCATGTTTCATGGATTCAAAGACATGATTGAAGTTGGCAACTTCCACCGAAACAGGGAGTCCTGTTTTTTTCTTTGCCTTCATAAGCCAATCGAGCCCTTCTGCTCCTACACCTTCAAAACTGTTGGGTCTTGTCCTTGGCTTCCAAATACCTGCTCTCAAAATGTCGACTTTTCCTGTTTTAGCAACAGCCTCGCATGTGCTGATAAGTTGCTCTTCCGTTTCTGCACTGCAGGGGCCAGAAACTACTACTGGTCTTTTCTTTTGGAATAATTCTATTGGTGTCGTATTCATCTTCTATTCTTTCTTATTCTTTGTAAAACTTCATTCCAAACTTCCTCGCTACTGCAAAGAGAAAATCGAATGTGTTGATTTCCTTCATCTCCGAAAACCATTCCTGGAGGCACGAAAATATCGTAGAGGTCTATCAATTTATCGGCATACATTTTTCCATCTTTTTCTTGTTCAGGAATCTTTGTCCAAACAAACATGCCTACTTGATTTCTATCGTAAGTACACTCTAACAAATCTGCAATTTCAAAAACTTTCGCTTGTCGTTTTTTGTATGTAACATTCAAATCATCGTACCAGTTTTGAGGTTGCTTCAACGCTTCTATACTAGCCCTCATGATCGGTTTAAACATCCCAGAGTCCATATTGCTTTTGAATGTCAAAACAGTGTTGATTAAATCCGCATTACCGCAAAGCATTCCTACTCTCCAACCAGCCATATTATGTGATTTGCTAAGACTGTTTAACTCCAATACCAAGTCGGTTTCGGATCTGTCCTCTAGTAGACTTAATGGCTCGTTTGTCAAGGTAAATCCATAGGGATTGTCATTGATCAAAATGATTTCATGTTTTTTGCAAAAGGCAATAAGATCATTGAATACACTTCGAGAGCATTCCTTGCCTGTTGGCATATGTGGGTAATTGATCCACATCAGTTTGACTTGAGTCAAGTCCAATGCCTCCAGTTCAGCTATCTCAGGGAGATAATCATTCGCCTCGGATAACTGGTAAGCTATTGGTCTTCCTCCAGCCAGTTTCGTTACAGATGAATAGGTAGGATAGCCAGGGTTGGGCACCAAAGCGCCATCTCCCTTGTTCAAGAAAGCCATGCTAATGTGCATGACACCCTCCTTTGATCCCATCAATGGCAAGACTTCTGAATCAGGATTTAGAGTTGTACTGAAATGCCTTTTGTACCAAGTAGAAATAGCCACTCTTAATTCTGGCAGTCCTTTGTAGCTCTGATAACCATTGAATCGAGGCTCTAGTAAAGCTTCGGCCAAAGCACTCATTACTTCTTTGGGTGGTTCAAAATCAGGATTGCCAATGCCTAAATTGAGAATGTTTCTCCCAGAGTTATTGAGTCCCTCTATTTCTCTCAGTTTATGAGAAAAATAGTACTCACCAATATCTTTTAATCGATCTGACTTTAGTGAATCAACCATGTGTTTCTCCTTTCTTGTATGCGCCCAATATTTTATGTTCTGGCGTGAGTGAATTCATCATAATTTTCAATTGATCTATTTGATCTACTCCTTCAACATCGAATGTGGCATAGAAACCATAATGTGTGTTTTTACTAGGTATAGGAAAAGACTGAAGCTTACTCAGATTAATCCCTAGAGCACTCACCACTGTAAGAAATTGAGCTAGCGAGCCAGCGGTATGTTGGGTCTCGAAATAAACGGAAAGTTTGTTGACCTCTTTTGATAAGCTAGGCGAATCGGCTTTTTTCAAAATGAGAAATCTTGTGAAATTCAATAAATGATCTTCTATTCCTCCTGATATAATTTCTAACCCATATTCTTCAGCAGCTAAGTCTCCAGCAATAGCTGCCACTCCTTTTAGATTTTGTTCTTTTATCATTTGTGCACTCCCTGCAGTATCGAAAGCTTCTACTCTCCTAATATTTTCATGCTGATCAAGAAATGTCACACATTGTCTCAATGCCATTTGATGCGAGTGTACTTCCTTGATTTCCTCCAATGAGGTGCCATTTAAGGCTAGTAGGTTCAAGGTCACTTTGATCCCCACTTCACCACAAACTTCCAGACCAGACCTTCGAAGCAAATTGTAATTTGGAATGATACAGCCAGCCAAGGAATTTTCAATAGCCATTACAGCATAGTCTGCTTTACCTTCATTGACAGCCTGGATAGTCTCTTCAAATGTGTGGCATTCCACCAATGCAATTTCCTTTCCCAAGACCTTAAAAGCAGCTTCATTGTGAAAACTGCCTTTCATTCCTTGTATTGATACTTTTCTTTTACTCATAAGCATAAAAAAAGGCTTCCTTTTTCGGGAAGCCTCTGTGTATTTTAATCACCTGATATACTATAGCTGCCCTGTTATCTTTTTCAGATAAAAGAAGTAATAGCTAAAGTAAAATGTGATGTTGTTGTTCATTAGTGTTGTAAATGAAGTTTAGAAAAATTTAGATTGCAATTTTTTATGCTAATTTTCTTGTTAGATGTTTTATACATATTTTTATGTTTATAATTTATAAATATAAAATGGCAACATTTACAAGTTCCTTACCAGATGACCTACTCTCAAGCCTATCAAGAAAGGCAAAAGAACTCTCTATGCCAAAAAATAAGATAATGGAGAAAGCTCTACGCATATATTTAGATCAGCTAAACAAATCTGAATACATAAAATCTTACAAGAAGGCAGGAGCAGATGAAGATATAATGAGTATCGCAGAAGAGGGTATGACTGACTACTTTACCCAAATGGAAGATGAAGCAGGGTGAGTTATGGTATGCCGACCTTAATCCATCCAAAGGAAGCGAACAAGCAGGTTACAGGCCCGTTTTAATAATTAGTGGAAACATGCTTAATCAGCATTTAAAAGTCGTAATTGTATGCCCGTTAACTTCTCAAATAAAGCAATACAAGGGAAATCTAGTATTAAACCCTTCTAAAGAGAATAACCTAAAACAAAAATCAGAAGTCCTAACATTTCATATTCGATCTGTTTCCAAAATTCGATTAATTGAAAAGATTGGTAATGTTGAAAAAAAAGAATTGGAGCTGGTTCATAGCTCGTTGGGAGATATTTTGAGGTATTAATTAGAGGTTTACCATTTAATTTTAAAGTTCTTTTTGAGTTCTTCGAGTTGCTCTAACTGAGTTTTGCCTCTAATTCTAAACCTATATTTGAAATTTTGGTTTTTGTAAACAAACCAGAGATGGTTAAAAGTTCCGTTAGATTTCGATGGATACCGAGCAAAAAATTTGTGGTTAACAGTTGATAATCCATGGTAGTCGTCAGTGGTTATTCTTCTAATTCTCAGTTCAGAAATTTTATAGCTACTACCCCCTACTATAATTTCATTTTCTGTGATTACAAGGTCTTTTGTGAAGTTTCCATTTAAAGGTTCGATCACCCCCCAACGCTTAATTGTTATTAAAATAGTTGTTGCTAAAATGATGAATAATGCTAAGAGTGCCATCCACAACCATTCGATGATTACAAATAGAAATATTAGGCCTAAGATAATCCAACCTATAAGATCCCATCGTTCATCTAGAATCTCTTTATCTTCATTTATTTCGAAAATATATGATTTAAAAATTGTCTTCAATATGGAATATGGTAATCTCTCACTTATAATCAAACACTCCGCTCTCCAAAAAGAGGGGGAATAAGTCCCGAATTTTTCGGGTTAGAAATCACAACTACCAATTGGTGATCCGTCTGGTGCCTTGATAGTATCTGGCTGTTTGAACTTAGTCGGCTCCTCTAAGAATTGATCAATCTGCTGAACAACATACTGATAGTAAACTCCATCTTCATTGGCCTTTCTAGTAGTTTTTCCTTTCGCATATGATCGAATAGACTTAATACTATTCATTGCCTTAGCTCTTGCTTCATCATAAGCTCTATCATTTAGCGCCAGTCCCATCATATGGTTGAGCATTTCCATTTCTACCACTCTTTGAAGGGTTCTGTCTAAACGATTGCCTGCAGGAGACATCCAAACCGAGCTGACCATTCGGGAAAGTATTTCTTCCAACCCTGGCTGATCTGCATTTCGCGCCTGAAAGGTCACCAACCTATTTGCTCTGTCGGCATTGAAAAGAAAACTAAATGGAACACTTGCAGCCGTTTCTACTGCCGCTAAGTAATCAAATGCTGGCCCTGTTTTTGACTGGAAAGTTTCTCTTGATCGGGCAAAACCAAATGCTCTTGGTGGAATTTTACCCAGTAAAGATTCAGGTAGCTTCAAATTTTCTACTTTCACTGTATTGAGTAGTGCGTCCAAAGCAGCAAGCTGCTCATCTGCAGAAAGTAATCTTGTAGTGGTCTGTCCATCACCTTTCACAGCGTACGTGTATTCCATTCCTCCAACTAACTTGGATGTCGCATCTACTTGGTATCTATGGAAAAGGTACATAGGCACTAAAGCCTCCTCAATAGAGCTCATAGGCATTCCCTCTGAAATAGCCTTCTCTGAGAATTGGTCAAGAATGGTTCTTCTGATTTTCATCATTCTATTTAGCTCTACGGCAGCATTTGTTCCATTGTCCCATAAGTGAGCATCAGCATTTAATCCACTACTAGGTCTTGCATCTTGATCTGTGATATACTTCAACCCATTGGCTATCGCATCATCCAAAATTTTATTCAATTTGGTTTCGTTTTCTCCCTCAGGAAAATCACTATAACCATAAGCAATCGTCACTTTATCCCAAGCTCCGATTTTGTCGTCATACGCTTCACTCAAGTCTATATTTCCTGCGTCATCCATTTTGACATATGGATGTGGATAGTCCATTACAGATGCTCTATCATTTACACTTGCAGCAAAATTGTGCGCCAATCCTATTGTATGCCCTATTTCATGTGCAGACAACTGTCTTAGTCTAGCAAGCGTCATTTTCATCATTTCACCTGATAGCTCCTTTCCTTCTTCATATGGCTGCAACAGCCCAGTTGCAATCAAGAAATCTTGTCTTACTCGCAAAGACCCAAGGCTTACATGACCTTTCATTATTTCTCCTGTTCTAGGATCAACTACGCTTGCACCATAGCTCCAACCCCTGGTAGAGCGGTGTACCCATTGGATGACATTGTATCTGATATCCATTGGATGAGCTCCTTCTGGCATCACTTTTACTTGAAATGCATCCTTATAGCCTGCTGCTTCAAAGGCTTGATTCCACCATTTCCCTCCTTCTATTAATGCAGATCGAACAGGCTCTGGAGCTCCACGATCTACATAATAGATGATGGGTTCTACTGCTTCGCTAATTGCTGCATTTGGATCCTTCTTCTCTAATCTATGACGTACTATGTATCTTTTCACCAACGATTCCTCAATAGGTGTCGCATAATCCTGATAAGACATCATGTTGAAACCTGATCTCGGATCGAAGGCACGCATGGTATAGTTTGAATCTGGCAACTCAATAAAAGAATGGTGAGTTCGTACAGAAACCGCGTCAGAACTTGGAGTCACTGATCTGATATACCAACCTTGAGCACTTCCTCTAAACGTAAGAATAGATTCGAATTCCGTATTTTTTGGGAAGTTGAAAGTAGCATCCATATAAATGGCCGATCTTGATTTATCAACAGAATAGCTGCCTTGCTTAGACTGCCTTAATCTACCGCTGATGTTATGAGAGTCTCTCAATAAGAAATCGGTAATGTCAATTAAGTAAGCATCAGGGCTTTTAGTTGTGATCTCAAAACCACCTAAAATGGACGATGCAAAAGCCTCTGCAACAGACTTTACTTCGTCTTGGTTTTCACTGACAGCCCTGTAGTCATAGTTGGGTTGAATAAGCAATAGCTTATTGCCATGTTTTTCAAACTTTACCACTCTTTCATTTCCAAGCTGCCCTCTATCCAGTCCAATGTCATTGGAACCGATACCAGCCGCTAGGGAATTGACATAAAGAAACTCTTGTCCTACGTTTTTTACTTCCAAGAACATTCTCCCTACTTCTTCATCATAGTAATAATTGAAGAAGCCTTCTTGCTTGCTCATTCCTGAAGTGAATGCTGCTAAAGCATCTTCAGTCATATAGTCTGTGGATGCTGTTGGAGCTGTAGAGGTTTGACAGCTAGCTAAGAATATTAAAAGGGATAGAAAGGTTAGTGCATTTTTCATTTAACTATATTTATCACTAGAGTTGAAACAATCAATTTTATTGCGGAACAAATTTACGCTCACAATTAAACCCATAAATTAAACATTGGTCACAACAATTATCATAGTTATTGTATCAATCTATGTTATCACTAATGTAGCGGCATATTTCTTACAGGAGAAATTTCTATTTAAGCCAGAAAAACTTCCTTCCGATTTCAAATTTCAATACGGGGAGCAAAAAGCAGTTGAGCATAATCTTTACATCGGAGATGATACCCGTATTAATGGAGTTCATTTTAGTATTCCAGAACCAAAAGGAATAGTGCTTTACCTAAAAGGAAATTCAAGATCTATTAAGGGTTGGGGGAAATTTGCTGTTGACTTTACCAGATTAGGTTTTGATGTAGCTATGATGGACTACAGAGGATTTGGAAAAAGCACTGGAAAAAGAACTGAGAAAAACATGAAGGATGACCTTCAGAGAGTCTATGATGTTCTCAAGACAAAAGTGGATGAAAAATACATAATCGTATATGGACGATCAATGGGTTCTGGCTTTGCAACCAAACTTGCAAGTAATAACAACCCACGAATGCTGGTTTTAGAATCTCCTTATTACAGTATGAGAAAAATGGCAAAAAGGTACATTCCTTTTATGCCAGCATCACTCATTGTGAGATTCCCCTTGACAACTTATAAATGGATGAAATATGTGAAATGCCCCATTAAAATCATTCATGGAACAAAAGATAGACTGATTCCCTATAAGTCTAGTTTGTCTCTGTCCAACATCAACCCAAAGCTTACTAGACTCTACTCAGTAATAGGCGGAGGGCATAACGATCTTCACACTTTTGAAGAATACCACAGAATGCTAGAAGAAATACTGAATTCAAGAGAGTTGGAACCCATCGATCCCAATCAGTCGAGTCTTCATTTTAGCAGAAAGAAAAAGGAATGATATGAGTATCCTCAAAATCATTCTTATTGCACTAGCTGCTATTTATCTGGTCATAGGACTGGGACTGTACTTGTTTCAGGAGCGGCTCATTTTCCAAATAGAGAAGCTTCCAAAGGATTTTAAATACACTTTCAAATTGCCATTTGAGGAGCATTTTTTAAAAATGAAAGATGGCGCAGAAATCAATGTGCTGCACTTTACCCAGAACGACTCTAAAGGTTTAGTGATCTATTTTCATGGCAATGCTGGTAGTTTGGAACGATGGGGAGAAATGGTGACGCCACTTTATGAGAAAGGATATGATGTCCTCATCATGGATTATCGTGGTTATGGTAAGAGTAAGGGAATGTTGAGTCCCAGAAAAATGCTTTCGGATTCAGAAGCGATTTACAAATTTGGATTATCGCTAACAGAGGAAGAAAACATCATTTTATATGGTCGCTCGCTTGGCTCTGCATTTGCTTCCCATCTTGCTGGCAAGAAAAAGCCGAAGATGGTTATTCTAGAAACTCCTTTCTATAGCTTAAGAGACGTGGTAAAACATGTGGCACCAATGTATCCGTCTAAATGGTTATTGAAATATAGATTTAACAACTTAAGATCTCTAAAAAGGGCAACTTGCCCTATCCATATTTTTCATGGTACGGATGATTTAGTCGTACCCTATAAGTCTGCTAAAAAGCTCTATGATTCATTGGATTCTGAGCAAACCCAATTCACCGTTATCGAGTCGGGAGGACATAACAACTTGGGAGATTATGAACTATTCACGTCGAGTATAAATGCCCTTTTGAGAAGTGAGTGAGTCGCTTTATTTCATAGCAATAGTGCCTCCTCAAAAGATTCAGGATCAAATTACTGATTACAAAAAGGAAGTAGCAGAGAAGTTTGGAAGTAAACATGCCCTTAACGCTCCACCTCACATTACACTTCATATGCCTTTTAAATGGAAAGACAAGAAGCTGGGTAAACTTGAAAGTGTAATGAACGAAATCAACGCTGCAATAACACCTTTTTCTATTGATCTAAAAGATTTTGACTTCTTTGAACCTCGTGTTGTTTTTGTGGATGTTCTTGAAAACAAGCCGCTAGTATCGCTTCAAAAAAAGGTGGTCAGCAGCTGTCGAAGAGGACTTAATTTGGACAATGGCAACTATAAAGACCGACCATTTCATCCTCATATGACTATTGCTTTTAGAGATTTAAAGAAACCAAAGTTCTATGACGCGAAGAGGTATTTTGAGGAGCTCACATTTAGCGAACAATTCTTGTTGGAAGAAGTGAGTTTACTGACGCATGATGGAGTTAAGTGGAATGTGATGGAATTTTCTTAAGATTGTGATGAAAATGCTATTAAGCTTCTTAATACTTATTGCCATTCCCTTTTGAGGCCTTTTTAATTACTCTGACTCACTATCTATAACTCTTCCAGACGTGGATATTACCATCCACATCAATCATGATTTTTTTAAACTCTACAGGCACCATCACATCCATTTTGTCATTTATCACACCTAGTTTCCTCGTTTTTTTACTTTTGATTACGGCATATCCGCTGGCAAATTGACTTACCCAAAAACGTTTTGCGGGTCCAAGATCTCCTACATGTGATCCGCCAGAACCGAATAGATCGCTCAATTCATGAAAATTTTTGCTTAAGTCGTCCAACTCTGGCGGCACGACTTCTTTCCCGTTCATATCAAGGAATCCGAATTTTCCATCTTTCTCTATCAATGACCAGTTGGCATTTTCTTTATCAAACCGGCTGATCCTATCATATTTGATTGGAACTACTTCCTTACCTTCTTTATTGATAAACCCATACAGTCCTCCTCTCTCTACCAATGCTAAATGATGGGCTCCTTTGCTACCAAAACTATGGACTCTATCGTATTTCGGAGGCACCACTTCACTCCCCGACTTGTCAATGTATCCATAGAGTCCATTCTGTTCCACTTTTGCCCATCCATTGTAGCTAAAGGAATGAATACTAGAATAGAGAGGCTCAACAATTTCTTTACCAGTTCTATCCAAAAAACCATAAAGGCCATTGACTTCTACTTTAGCCCAATCATTTCCAGATGATCCAAAGCTGTGGATATTACTGTATTTTGGAGCCACTATTTCTCTTCCGGTACGATCGACAAATCCGTATAAACCATCCTTTTCTACTTTAGACCAGTTTACACCACTTGAGCCAAATGAATGAATAGTTGAATATTGCGAAGGAACAAGCTCATTACCCTCTCGGTCAATAAATCCCAGCATCCCGTTTTTCTGAACCATCGCCCAGTTTACTCCCTTATCTCCAAAAGAATAGATTCGCTCATAGATAGGTTTTACAATCTCTGCTCCTGATCTATCTATAAAACCATAAAGGCCTGCTTTTTTTGTTTTAGCCCAGTTTACACCGTGATCTCCGAAGGAATAAATTTTCTCAAAGACAGGAGCTAAAACCTCTTTGCCTTCTCGGTCAATTAAACCATAAAGCTCATTTTTTCTAACAATAGCTAGTGAAGAGTTCCCATGATCACCGTAACTAGCGATGTGGTCATAGTTTCCGTTTGATGACTCCTGAGACTGAGCTTGTGAGATAAAAAGACATAACAATAGCGCCTGAAAAATTTTCATACCATATAGATTTTCAGGAATAAGGACAGGCTTTTTTAAAAGAGGTTTCTTTTTCGGATGACTAACTTCCGCAACCGACACATTCAATCTCAGAGTTCATTGGTCGTGTTCCATTTTCCTTCATTTTAAGATTGTGGATTTTATCTTTCAATTCCATGTCTTTGAACATGTCACCAGTCAGTTGAGACTCTAATGAAGTGATTTCTGTTTGGATTTCTTGAGCAGTCATAATATTAGGTTGTTACGGGTATTGATTGTTAAAGGTAAGATGATTAAAGAAAAAATCGTTCCTCATTCAGGAAAAATAGCACTTGCTTTTCAAGTGCTAGTCTTTTTCAACTTTCACTATTTCTAGTCTTTCATCATCTACTGATTTGAATCTTCCTTATGAAATGAGCAATAACTTTATCACTCAATTTCAACTTTATCCAAATTCAAAAACTCTACCTCATTTTGATCTGAAAGCGTCACTCCAATCACAGAATCTTTCTCAATAGTTCCTTTCAATATTTCTTTAGAAAGCTCATTAAGTATCTCTATTTGCAGTACTCTTTTTAACGGTCTAGCACCGAATTGTGGATCAAATCCTGTATTTCCTAGATGTTTCAAAACCTTTTCATCCGCTTCTATTTTTATACCATTCTCCTCTAGTCTTTGTTGAATCAGCTTAAATTGAATTCCTACAATTTTTTGAAGATCATCTTTGCTTAGTGGCCTAAACATAATAGTCTCGTCTACCCTATTTAAAAATTCAGGCCGCATGTTTTTCTTGAGTAATTCAAACACTTGATTCTTAGTTTGCTCAATCATCGGTTCAGGGTTCAATTCATCTAATTTTTCAAAATTCTCTTGAATCAATCCAGAACCCATATTAGTTGTCATGATGATGATGGTATTCTTGAAATTGGCAACCCTACCCTTGTTGTCCGTCAATCGGCCATCGTCTAAAACTTGTAATAAAATATTGAAGACATCAGGATGTGCCTTTTCTATTTCGTCCAACAAAATCACACTATAAGGCTTTCTTCTCACTGCCTCGGTAAGTTGACCGCCCTCATCGTATCCTACATATCCTGGAGGCGCTCCTATGAGTCTGCTCACCGCGTGACGCTCCTGATATTCCGACATGTCGATTCGTACTAAAGAGTTTTCATCGTTGAAGAGGTATTCAGAAAGTGCTTTCGCCAACTCTGTTTTACCGACACCAGTTGTGCCTAAGAATATAAATGAACCAATGGGTCTTTTAGGATCATGCAAACCTGCTCTACTTCTCCGCACAGCATCGGAGACAGCAACAATAGCTTCACTTTGCCCAGCGACTCTTTTACCCAACTCCTCTTCCAAATAGATTAATTTCTCACGATCACTTTGTAGCATTTTAGAGACAGGGATACCTGTCCATTTTGCCACCACACTTGCAATATCTTCAGAATCAACCTCCTCTTTCAATAGAGAGGAATCTCCTTGCATTTCTACCAGCTGCTTTTGAAAGGTTTCAAGGTTTTTCTCTGCCTCCACTATTTTGCCATACCTGATCTCTGCAACTAAACCAAAGTCCCCGGAGCGTTCTGCTTGCTCAGCTTCTGTCTTGTACTTCTCTATGTTTTCCTTCTCAGTTCGCAAACCTTGAATGACAGACTTCTCATTGTCCCACTTTGCCTTCAACTCATTTTGCTCTGCAGAGAGATTTGCTATTTCCTTATTAAGTAAGGTTTCTTTGTGCTTATTTTTATCTCTTCTTATCGCTTCCCTTTCTATTTCCAGCTGCATGATCTTTCTATTCAGTTCATCTAGCTCAGCAGGAAGAGAATCAATCTCAATTCTTAATTTAGAAGCGGCTTCATCCATCAAGTCAATCGCTTTATCAGGTAAAAACCGATCAGCGATATATCTATGAGAAAGCTCTACCGCTGCGATGACCGCATCATCTTTTACCCTCACTCCATGATGAATTTCGTATTTATCTTTAATTCCTCGAAGTATGGATATCGCATCTGGCACTGAAGGCTCATCGACAGTAATGGACTGAAACCTTCTTTCAAGCGCCTTATCTTTTTCTATATATTTCTGATATTCTTGAAGCGTAGTAGCACCAATTGCATGAAGTTCTCCACGTGCCAATGCCGGTTTTAAAAGGTTAGCAGCATCCATTGCTCCCTCACCACCACCAGCACCAATCAGCGTATGAATTTCATCGATGAAGAGAATGATTTCACCATCACTGTCTGTTACCTCTTTAATCACTGCCTTTAATCGCTCTTCAAATTCCCCCTTGAACTTTGCGCCAGCAACTAAAAGTCCCATATCCAGCGAAATCAATGTTTTCGACTTCAAGTTTTCTGGAACATCACCATCTACTATACGCTGAGCCATTCCTTCTACTATGGCTGTTTTACCAACCCCAGGTTCTCCTAGAAGGATAGGATTGTTTTTTGTTCTCCTTGCCAAAATTTGAAGTACTCTTCTGATCTCTTCATCCCTTCCAATGACGGGATCTATTTTCCCTTTCTTAGCTAATTCATTTAAGTTCTTAGAATACCGCTCAAGAGACCGATACTTCGATTCAGCATTCTGATCTGTCACCTTCTCGCCTCCTCTCAGTTCTTTGATTGCTGGAATCAATTGCTTTTTCTCGAATCCAGCATCTTTCAAAATATGAGCCACCTTATCATTGCCGTCTATTAAACCTAAAATAATATGTTCAACAGCGACAAATTCATCTTCAAAATCTCTAAGATGTTTCTCTGCATTTTGTAAGGTTTTCGCAGCGTCATTAGATAGGTATGGTTGACCTCCAGAAACTTTTGGGTAAGCATCTTCTACCAAATGAAGAGGAGTCTCTATTCTTGCCTTAGTCGTCCCAAGCTTGCTCAGCAAAAAAGAAATCAAGTTTTCATCCGAAAGCAAGATAGCCTTAAGCAAATGACCTGTTTCAATCACCTGATTCCCATTACCTGTAGAAATTTCAGTCGCTTTCTGAATAGCTTCCTGAGCTTTTATTGTATAGTTGTTGAAATTCATTTGAATCTATTTTAGATAATGTTGTCAAACATTGAACCAAATGAAAAATGTGACTTCTTAAAGACAAAATGACTGAAAAAGTTCTTTTATATAATTTTTTCAAGACAAACTGTCATTTATTTGTACTTATAAGCAAGGAAAAGCTTCCCTTCTCACCAAAGAAAACGCACACACGAATTCTAACCTAAAAAGTTTTTGCATTATTTTTAACGAGAATTAGTAACCTAAACCTAATAGATTATGAAAAAAATGTTAATAATGTTCGCGATGGTGGCATTTCTTGGTGCTTGCACCTCATCGTCAAAAACTGAGGAAAGCACCGAAGAGGCTGTAGAAACAGTAGAGGAAACAGCAGAAGAAGCTATGGATGAAATGGATGAAGCTAGCGAAGAGGTAATGGAAGAAATTGAGAGCGAGCTAGATTCGTTAGGAACAGCGGTAGAAAATGCTACAGAAGAAATGAATCAGGAATAATATCCATTATGGGTACTACTTGAAAGGGAGTTTAAGCTCCCTTTTTTAATTAAACCAATATGAAAAACATTTTTTTAATTTTATTAGTGGGGCTTTTGTCTTGCAAAACATCAAAAAAATCCTCTGATCAGCCTGTGGATATAGATCAGATTGCCAACGAGCTACTTAAAGAAAAGGGTGAACGCTCTGATATGGGTGATAAAGCACTTTTTTATACTACCAATAAAACACCTGGTGTTCTAACAAGAACTTTCCTAGTTCTTTCAATAACTGATGGAAAAACAATCCATGGCCCTCAAAAGTTAAATGGGGAAGTTGAATGGTCTGAGGAAAATATTCTAAGGGTCAATGAATATGTAGGCGTTATTAAAGATGCAAATCAGAAAGACGATAATGGCTACTACTACAATGTTTTAACAAAGAAAAAATTTACTGAAAATAGATAACGATTACATTATGAGAAAAATTATTACTAGTGTATTTTTTTCCCTAGCCGTTTTGGTAACGGGTATTTTATGGTTTAACTCCAAACCCCAGGAGTCCAAAAAAGAAAAGAAGCCTTTGACAGCATACGAAAAGTATGCTATTGAAAAAATTAAGAAGAAAAAAGAAGGTCATGCAAAAGCGGACGCTCCTGAAATGAATGGGATCATAGAGCGTGAGCTTAGAACCAAGATAGGAGCTGATGGCCCTGAGTATAGCCCCAATCAAGTGATGGAAGAATTCATCAAGGCGAAAGCAAGAGCTTCGCAAGCGCGAACTGCAACTGATGAATTTGATTTTATAGAACGAGGGCCAGGAAATGTTGCAGGAAGAACAAGAGCCTTACTAATTGATCCAGATGATACATCAGGTCAGACCTGGTTTGCAGGATCTGCCTCTGGTGGTATCTGGAAAACTACTGATGGTGGTGGAAATTGGGCATTTATTTCTGGTGATATACCCAATCTAGGAACAAACACATTGGTAATGTCAGAAGCCAATCCTCAGGTTATCTATGCGGGAACTGGTGAGCATTTTACCAATGATATTGATGGTGCGGGTATTTTCAAGTCCACAGATAAGGGTGCAACTTGGACACAAGTAGTAGGTCCTTCTGATTTTCCTGATCTAAAAAATGTTTCAAGACTGGCGATTGATCCGAATGATGAAAATACCGTCATTGCAACAACCCGAAATGGTAGATGGGAAGGAAGCTTACAAGCAGCAATTTATAAGACGACCGATGGAGGTACGACTTGGACCAATCTAAGATCATCATCTTCAGAAAGATATGATGACATTGCTGTTTCTCCAACAGACTTCAATACCGTTTATGTAGCCATTCAAGGAATTGGTGTTATTAAATCTACTGATGGAGGTGCAACATGGAGTCAAGGCACTGGAATGTCTCCAGGGGGGCGTGTAGAAATTGCTATCTCCCCCGTAAATGCTAATAGATTATGGGCATCAGTGGAAGGTGGCGTAAGTGGAAGTGGCTCTGACCTTTATGTATCAAGCGACGGAGCAGCTACATGGAATATCGTTATTAACTCCAATGGAAATAATGAAGATTTTCTTGGAGGACAAGGTTGGTATGACAACTATGCTACAGCCCACCCTTTTGATGAAGATATTGTATACGTAGGTGGAGTAAATAACTGGAAATTTGAATTAGGGTCAGGAGATGTTGCTGCCTCTGAAGCATTAGAGACGGCACAAAATGGAACACAGGCCTTTATGACTTACATCGATTTTGGCGGTGCTTACTTAGGTGGTGGTATGGACCTGGGTTCAGTTGCTTTCGAAAGTCTTCGAGATATTGAAGTAAGGTTTGGAGTAGGTACTCAAATGGCTCATCGTTTTACGGTAGGAGGAGAAGGGCCTGGAGTACCAGCATCGGGTTATTTCTATGAAGACTATGTACCAGTTCCCTTCCAGGTATGGGACACCAAAAACGACGTGCAATTAATGGTTTCTTTTCGGGATCAGCAAGAGGATGGTGCTTGGAATTTAATTGAAGCCAATACTGCTGGTGCAACCGCTGATCAGTCAAGAGAATATTTTTATGTACACAATATGCCTTATTCGGCTACTGCAAATAGTAGTATAGCTCAAGATGGTGGCATAGATGCAGAACAAATGTATTTTTTCTGGCCCGTACTGACAGGTGGTGCATCATTTGATCCTAACAATCTACCAACGTCAAATCTTGCCGTTTTCAAATCTACCCTGCTTGGGATTGAGCGTATTACAACAAACATCTCTGATGCTTACAACGACTTTAGCGGAAGAAATAATTTTCCACAAGCAGGTAGAGATAGAGGAATTCACCCAGATCAGCACAATAACGTCATTGTAGACATTGACGAAGAAAATCAAACTTTCAGAATGATGAACACCAATGATGGAGGTGTTTACCGATCTGTATCATCTACTGACCCTGGAGTAAATGATGGTGACTTTACCTATGTGAGTTATGGCTACAATACCACCCAATTTTATGGAGCAGATAAAGCTCCAGGTGAAAATAGATTTATTGGAGGAATGCAAGATAATGGTACTTGGTATCATGCTGAAGGGGTTGAAGGAGCAGCTGATGCTCAGTCAACGTTCGGAATAGGAGGAGATGGATTCGAGGCGCTGTGGCATGGATCAGATGTAAATAAGATGATTGGCGGATCTCAATTCAATGGATTTGCGAAAACAACTAACGGTGGACAGTCGTGGACCGGAGCATCAACAGGCCTCACAGGAAGTGGACCATTCAGAACAAGATTATCACATCACAAGCAATTACCAGACAGAATTCATGCGGTAACTTCCACTGGAATCTGGAGATCAGAGGATTTTGGAGGAGTATGGGGTTCTGGAGCACTAAGTGAATCTGATTTTTGGACGTCTGCATTTACCAACAGTACAGATGTTGAAGTTTCTTATGCAGATCCTGATGTTATCTGGGCAGGAGCTCAGCTTTCCTCCTCAGGTAGACCATTTGTCTCTACAGATGGAGGTCGTACTTATTCTCCAGCTGAGAATTATACTGAAGAGATGGGATCCATTGCTGGTATAGGAACGCATCCATTTGATAATGAAACGGCCTATTTGCTATTTTCATTCTCTGACTCACCGAAAGTGCTACGTACAACAGACCTGGGTCAAACTTGGACAGATATTTCTGGTTTTGATGGATCTGGTGATCGTGGCTTTCCAGATGTTGCAATAAATTCAATATTTGTATTTCCAACTGATCCAGACAGAATTTGGGTAGGATCAGAAATTGGTATCATTGAGTCTCTTGATAATGGAGACTCATGGGCATTGCTTCAAAGCAATATGCCTGCAGTAAATATTCACGATTTCAAATTGGTTGAAAATCAATTGGTAATTGCTACCTATGGTAGAGGTATCTGGTCTGTTCAGCTTGATGGTATCGTAACTGCACCATCATTTAAAAGTGCATTTACTGCGCCAAATGGTGATATCAATTTAAATGTCAATTTTATAGATCAGTTTGATTCTACCGAAATATATGTGAATAGCAACCTTGTTGGAACTGTATATGACAATGCAGTTGGTACCGTTTCCGAAAAAATTAACGATTCTGGTATTAACGGAAATGTCTTGGTAAAACTTGATGCATATGTTAATGGCAACAGATTCTCATCTCTTGAGATAGAGACATTTATACTCGGAGTGAAAGATGTTGAACCTTCTTATAGCACCAAATTTGAAGATGCCGAAGATTTTGCTGGGTATGGATTAACAATCTTGAAAGCTCCAGGATACAGCGACAAAGCACTCCATAGTGAACATAATTATGTGGATGGAGTAGAAGCTATTTATTATCTCAGGACTCCTGTAACTGTGGCTTCTAGTGATGCATTTCTTAAATATAAAGACATTGCCATTATTGAAACTGGTGAGGAAGGAGCTGTTTATCCTGAAGAAAGCTTCTACGATTATGTTGTTGTAGAGGCATCAACAGATGGTCAAACTTGGATTGCACTAGAAGATGGGTATGATGCTTCTCTTCACTCAGAGTGGGAAAGTGCCTACAATAACGAGGAGGGTGGAGAACCAGGAATGTTCAAAGAACACTCAATTAATTTATTGGATAAATTCTCTGCTGGAGATGATATTCTAGTGAGATTCAGATTGTTCGCTGATGCAGGAGCAAATGCTTATGGTTGGGTTGTGGATGATCTTCTTATACAGCAGGAATTACCACTTTCAACAAATGTTGAGAATGAAAATGCCGTGAGTGTATTTCCTAACCCGATTGTAAATTCTGCAGAGATTCAACTTAACGTGGAAGCTCTTGAAAGTAATATCAGGGTATATTCTGCTGGAGGTAAGCTGGTAGATAGAATTCAACTTGAAGAGAATCAAAAATCTGTGACTTGGACTCCATCTAATCTTGGAACTGGAGTTTATATCTTAAGATTTATTTCTAACAATGGACCAATAAGCAAGAAGTTGTTTATTAAATAAACACACATAAACTAGACTAAAGACCTGTTATTTTTTAACAGGTCTTTTTTTTGTCCATGTCAGACATATGTTAGCTAAAATTCTAATGTCAATTGAGAAGGTTTTTCATCTACTACTTCCTCTTTGAAGTTGGAAACTCCAACACCGATCAAGCGAATACCATCCTTATCTAAAAGCTCTTCCGTCATCAATGATAAAGCAGTCTTTACATAGCTCTCCTCAGTAGTTAATGGATGACCTAACGTTTTACTTCTTGTTACTTGTCTAAAGTCAGCATATTTCAATTTCAAAACGATAGTATAGCCTGTTGTCTTTATCTTTCGATATCTCTCAAAAGAGATGCTAGCGATTCTCTCTATTTCTTGATTGACCTCTGCTAGTTCTCTGAGATTGCTTTCAAAAGTACGCTCGGCACTCACTGATTTAGTCTCTCTGCTGGGCTGCACCTCACGATGATCTATTGCTCTTGAAATGTTGTAGTAGTAACTCCCCGATTTCCCAAATCGTAGCTTCATGTCCTCCAATGATTTCTTTCGGAGATCTTTTCCTGTGAAAATCCCTGCGGTCACCATTTTCTCTGCGGTAACTTTTCCTATCCCAAAAAATTTCTTGACAGGAAGTGTAGCAACAAACTCCTCCGCCTCATGTGGAAGAATCACATAAAGACCGTCTGGCTTATCCATATCAGAGGCCGTTTTTGCAAGAAATTTATTATAAGAAATCCCTGCTGAAGCGATTAAACCTGTCCTTTCCTTGATCTTATTCTTAATTTCTTTGGCAATGATAGTTGCTGAATTTAATCCTATCTTGTTTTCCGTAACATCAAGGTAAGCCTCATCTAATGACAATGGCTCCACTAAGTCCGTATACTCAAAGAAGACTTCTCTAATCTGACTGGATAACTCTTTGTAGCGATTGAATCTTGGAGGAACGAAAACTAAATCTCTACATTTTTTAGCTGCCAATGCGGAAGGCATGGCAGACTTCACTCCAAACCTTCGAGCCTCGTAGCTTGCAGCTGCAACAACACCTCGTTTGGAATCTCCCCCAACGGCTACTGGCTTACCCTTCAATTCAGGATTGTCTAATTGCTCCACAGATGCATAAAACGCATCCATATCTACATGTATGATTTTGCGAAAATCCACAGCATGAAATTAGTAGACTCTAAACAGAATCAACCAATTTCATAGAAAACATATCAGGTTATTCTAATGAATGCCCCTTTACTCACTCCTTAATGATTTTACTGGATTCTGAATAGCCGAATTGGCAATACGGATAGACGCAATTAACACAGCCATAAACAATAACCCTATCAACGGCACAATCACCGTAAAGTAGCTAGCTGCTAAGTAGACAGAGAAAATAGAAGCCATTAATGCATCTATGGCAAAGTACGATAAGCCAGCTCCTAGCACTGAGGCTACAAGCAGTAGCCAGAAGAATTGATGATTGACCATGACCACTATTTGTTGAACTGATGCTCCCAGCACTTTTCTCACTCCTATTTCCTTTATTCGCTTGATTACATTGAGTGAAACTAATGTGTATAAGCCAATAGAAGATAATACTAGTGCAAGTAGTCCTAAGAATCGAAACATGGTTTCAATATTCTTATTGACATAATCTGTACCTGCCAAGGACTCATCTTGAAATTGTGAATTGAATGGCGTGTTAGGTGCCACTTCATACCACTTCTCTTCCATCAAATCTCTTAGTTCCGTATTTCCAAGTTCACTTTTGATCACCACAAAGTTCATATTGTCTTTTGCACCCAATCTAAATCCCGCTGGCTCTACAGGATTGAAAAATCCATACATGTAGAAGTCATTCACGACACCCACCACGGAGAGTCGAGTGCTATCATCTATCTGAACAACTTTTCCAACTGGTTCTTCCCAGCCCATTTCTGCCACCATAGACTCATTGATCAAAATGGAATTTTCACGATCAAACTCTGCAAGATCTTCCTCGAAATAACGCCCTTCTTTGATATTGAGATCCATTATATCCTTATATCCTAAAGAGAAGTTCATCATATCAGCCTCTGCTTCGTTTTCTCCAGATCTCAAAGTGCGGCTATACGTCCACCAGCCTATGTGGTGAGTGGTGCCAGCAACCTGATCTAACTCTGGCATTTGACTCACTAGATTATAAAATTTCTCATATTCAGACTGACTTTCCACACGAACAGCTAGAATATTTTCTTTCTGAAAACCTACTTCTGCCTCAGATTGATACTTCGCATTGTTGCCGAACGCAAGAGATGATATCAAAGCAATGATGGTAAATAAGTACTGAAATCCTAAAAGAGCCTTAGAAAACCAATTGGTTCCTCCTAAAGATAGGTTGCCTCTTAAAATCTTAACTGGCTGATAAGAGCTTATATATAAAGATGGGTATGCTCCAGCAATGACAGAAGTCAACACCAAAAGCGCTCCAAGAAATCCGAATATTTCAGGATTGGCTCCAAAATCTAGTTC
>JBGCFL010000092.1:0-4260 GCA_045106975.1 Ekhidna sp.
TCTGCTTTGGTATTGGTGAGTAAGGAGAAAGCGGAAGAGCTTGGACTCACGCTTATCGCAAAAATAAAAGGATTCGGAGATGCCGCTCAAGACCCGATGTGGTTTACAACAGCTCCTGCTTTGGCTGTGCCGAAAGCGCTAGCTCATGCTGGTGTTGAAAAAGACGATGTAGACTTCTGGGAAGTAAATGAAGCATTTTCTGCTGTTGCAATAGCCAATCAGCAAAAACTAGAACTGGATCCAGAAAAATTGAATGTATTTGGTGGAGCAGTGGCATTGGGTCACCCCCTAGGAACTTCTGGAGCTAGAATCATCACAACTCTTTGTTCTGTTTTGAAGAAAAAAGGAGGTAAGATTGGTGCAGCTGGTATTTGTAACGGAGGTGGAGGAGCATCCGCTATCGTTATTGAAATGGTCTAAAGATCAATGTATAAATAACTAAAAAGCTACATTGATTTGATTCAATGTGGCTTTTTTGGTTTCTATAGTTGAAAAATTTTATTGCTTTCCTATTGGTAGTCTCCAGGTATGATTCCCCCAGTTAAACACCAGATTCACACCACCTTTTGCCTTTTGAGGCGAGATGGTAAACTGTTCGGTAAACTCTCCTCTATTGATTCTTACAACAGCAGAAGCAATATCTAAATCATAATTTGGTTCAGTATAACCCCAAAATTGAATATCATTCGTTAAAACGATTTCAATCTCACCTCTTCTTGGGATACCATAAATTGCATATTTCCCAGCATCAATATTCTGTCCTCCAAACACAAATGGTTTAGATACACTAATAATGGTTGGCTCATTGGCTCCAAGCCTCCAGTATTCATCATATGGTAGCAGAGCTCCTTCCTCCTCGTATCCAAAAATGGTTCTCTCTCTCACTGATGGTCGTGAATAATCTACCTTCACTTCCAATCCATCAAACGTAAGTTCTGTTGCTTCAGGAGGGCTCAATGTCCTATTTCTATTGTTGAGATAGAATATTCCACCTCCAATGATTAAGACAATAATTATAAAAATGAGTAGTTTTTTCATGACGTTGATTAGGTTAAAAATGAAAACTAATGCGCTTTTGTGCAAAAATAGATGCAATCCATTATTAATCCACTCAATGTTCCATCATTGAAAAAACAAAATGAATACTTCTCGGTTTATGTCATTCATTAGACCAGTTGTGGTTTTGTGTTGGTGATTAAGTAGCCCTGCTTTTAGTGGGGCTATTTTTATTTATGATTTTTCGTTCGTTGTATGTTTCGTGGTTGTTTGAGATTTTGAAATACTTGATTGAGAATGAGATGACACGAAGCAGTATCTTGCTGAAATGAACTTCAGAAAAGCGAAAGAAAATGATGTTTCTGCGATAGTTGAAATGATTGCAGATGATGAGCTAGGTAAAAAGAGAGAAAATTTTCAAAACCCATTGCCATCTGAATATCTAAAAGCTTTTGAAATGATTAACACTGACCAAAACCAAGAGTTAATTGTTGTAGAAAATGAAAGGGCTGAAATAATTGGAACTTTACAATTATCCTTTATCCAATACTTAACCTATCGAGGTGGTATTAGAGCTCAAATAGAGGCAGTTAGAATTAGAAAGGATAAAAGAGGACTTGGACTTGGTAAGGCAATGTTTGAGTGGGCCATCAATAGAGCGAAAGAGCGAAATGCGCATCTACTGCAGCTGACCTCTGATAAACAAAGACCTGAAGCCATCAAGTTCTATGAAGATTTGGGATTTAAGTCTACTCATGAAGGGATGAAAATTCATTTTGAGTGAGGTTGACTGATTAATGACTGACATGTATCATGGAAAGTTCCTAAGCTGATCTCAAAAAGACATTGAGATCAGCTTAGGCTTATTTTATCACTCACTCCTCAGCATGTCAGCTGGATTCGTTTTAGCTGCCTTGATTGTCTGCCAAACCACGGCACTCAATGCTATGATTAAAATAATTAATATTCCTGGAGCTAACTCTACGTAACCAATAGTTATTCTTTCTCGAAAATCAATCAAGATGTGTTGATCAAATAGATAATAAGAGAATGGTATTGCTATTGCCGCTGAAATCAATAGCATAAATAGGAAGCTACGTGCAAGCAATATCACGAGATTTCTTTCAGTGGCTCCCAACACTTTTCTTACACTAATTTCTTTCATACGTGTCTCTGTCGTGAATACAGCAATACCAAGAAGGCCCATGGTAGAAATTAAGATTGCTAGAATTGACAAAAAAGAAAAAAGTCTAAACATTGTTTTGTATTCAGCATAAGAGTTCTGCACTTGCTGATCATAAAACTCCGCATTAAACGTATGCACCTCATCCACTTTTTTCCAAGCTCCTTCCAACTTATTCATCAGACTTATCATATCACCTGACTCCACTAAAAGATTCATATGATAGACTCTATCGTCATAACTCTGAATTAAAACTGTCGGTTCGATTGAATTTTGCAGGTCACTATATTCATAATCTTTCAAGACTCCTGTAATTTCTAATTTCCATCCATCTCTGTTATATTCTACTATTTCGCCTAAAGCGTCTTCTGGCTTCTCGAAACCCAGTTGCTTCCTTACCTCTTCATCTATTACAATGTAACCGATTGAGTCTTTTCTTTTACGTAAGAATCCACCTCCTACAAGAAATTCTATATCGTGAATTTTCAAGTATTCATTATCCACTTTATTGTAAAAGATATGCAGTGAATCTTGTTTGTAATTAATTTCTGCGCCGTACATAGACTGTGTTCCTGGTATCATTTGACTTGTACTTATGCCTCTAACTTCAGGAATCTTAGCAAACTCATTCTTTAATGCGTCTATATCCGCATTTGTTTTATAGAGATTTATGTTTAATATATTCTCTGTCCTGAAACCCATATCATGATTTATTGCAAAAACGTATTGACGATAGGAGATGGTTGCTGATATAATGAGTGCCATGGAAACGGCAAACTGAAGCACTATCAATATTTTACGTAAAGTCATCCCCTTGAAAAGTCGAACTTTAGAAACGTCTTTGAGTATTGATGCCGCTTTTAATTTGGAAAGTACTAATGCTGGAGCAATACCAGCAATGACTCCAATCGTAATCGCGAAAAGTAAAAAATAGACAATATGAGATCCTTGGAATACAAGCTTAATATCTTCAAAATCAACCACTTCTCTCTCAAATCCTGGTTTTATCAGAAGATATATAGCATAAGCTAAAATGATGGAAATAAGAGAAATTAGAATTGCTTCGAAAATGAATTGGAAAAAAACCTGACCGTATCTTGCTCCAACTACTTTCCTTACACCTATTTCTTTTGCCCTTCTTAAAGATCTAGCAATAGATAAATTAGTGTAGTTAAAACAAGAAGAAGCCAGAATAATGATGGTAAGAAAAATAAGTTTATTTACATCTTCCCAATCTATATATGCACCACCAATACTATTAGATTGTCCATTTCCTGGGGAAATATCAGAAAGGTTTTTAAGATAAAATTCAATTGAATAAGAATCTCTATCTGCGTTTTCATTCTTAGCGATTTGATTCAAATAGTCCTGAACCGTTTCTTCAGAGGTAACCGCATCAAGCATAAGATAGACATGATAGTTCCATATGTTTCCCCAACTAATAAAGCCTTTGCTCTCTTTTCCCTTTAACCTTTTTGTCGCGAAGGATTCTATCATTTCAAACTTACCAAAATGGGTGTTCGAAGGAGGGTCTTTCATTACCCCTGTTACAGTATAGGTATCTTCTCCTGAAGTGAATGTTTTATTCAGGGGATCCGTGTCCGAGAAAAATTTCTTTGCAGCACTTTCCGATAATACTAATGAGAAGGGTTCTTCCAAAGCAGAATGAACATTGCCCTTTAATAATTCAAAGGAAAAGAATTCGAAAAAGGGTTGTGATGCATATTTTCCATCAAGCTGCAAAGTCTTTTTTTCATAGGTAAAATCTTTGCTTGCTCCGCCTTGCATGATCAAAACCTTTTCTATTCCAGGGTATTCCCCTTTTAGCTTATCCCCCATATAAACAGAAGTGGAATACAAATCGAGATTACTGCCATCAGGTATATCCTTATAATTGGAGTATAGCTTATAGACCTGAGCTTTGTTTTTATGAAATTCATCAAAGTTCATAAGCTGGCTTATATAGGTAATCATCAGTATACCTATAGACATAGAAATAGCTAAGCCAAAAATATTGATAGAAGAAAAAAGTCTATTTCTAACTAAACTTCTGGCTGATGTCTTAAAGTAGTTTGCGAGTA
>JBGCFL010000093.1:0-41455 GCA_045106975.1 Ekhidna sp.
GTACCCACATACATTCTATCAGAGTTATTTATATCAAATAGAATATCATGAATATCAGCATGCATATTACCCATGTTCTTGAATGTCTTTCCTCCATCTCTACTAATAGAGCCTAAAAGACCTCCTTTTACTACTACATCTGGATCTCTAGGATCAATCACTATTCGAGAGAAGTAGAATGGACGGACAACCAAACCGAAATCACTATTGAGTAATGTCCAATTGGCACCCGCATCGTCTGATCTATATAAGCCTCTCTTTGCTTCATCCTCTGTTTCCAAAACCGAGTAAAGAATATTGCTGTCTGAAGGCGCTACTGCGATAGCTATTCGACCTAGTTTCCCCGCAGGAAAGCCATTGTGAATTTTATTCCACGTCTTGCCTCCGTCTGTAGACTTGTATAATGCACTCTTATTTCCTCCAGAGTTAAAGCCCCAAGCTTGTCTTCTAAACTCCCACATGGAAGCATAGAGTGTGTTAGGGTCATTAGGATCCATAATAACATCAGCACAACCGGTAGTTTCATCTATATACAATGTTTTCTTCCAAGTAACACCACCATCTTCAGATCTGTAGACACCTCTTTCGTCGCTATCGCTCCAAAGAGCACCCAAAACTCCAACATGCATAATATTGGTGTTTTCAGGATGAATTTCAATGCTGCTGATTCTTTCAGACTTTTCAAAACCAACTTTATCCCAGTTTACACCACCGTCAATTGATTTATAAAGGCCATCTCCAACAGAGACACTATTTCGTGTCCAAATCTCACCTGTTCCAACCCAAATTTTATTGTCTGGATCTTTAGGGTCAAGCTTTACTTTACCGATGCTCTGTGCATGGTCGTCAAAAATTGGCTGAAATGAAGCTCCTCCATTTGCAGATTTCCAAACTCCGCCTCCTGCTGTACCAGCGTAAATGACACGGTCGTTAGTTGGATGACCTTCCATATCAATAATCCTTCCACTCATAAGGGCAGGACCAATGTGTCTAGCTCTCATATCTCCAAAAAGAGCTTTACCTTTTAGAATTATTTCACTTTCTTGAGCGATGGCTGAAACCATCACTACACACATAATTAATGTGAGTAATTTTTTCATAATCAAATGTTTACTTTTATTATTTACTCTCCACTAGGAAATGCAAACACACTATCATCAACCTCTGGATTTGCCTCAATCGACTCAATTACTAATGGTTGTGACGGATCACCTTTAATACCTTGAGTTAGCGAAAATGGAAAATAAAGTCCATCTACTTCTTGGTAGTCGCTCATTGTAGATCTGCTAATTTTTCCAGCCATAGGACCCGACTTTATCTCAGATTCTACTGCTAGTTGAACAAAAGACTCTACCTCAAAGAAATAGAAAGAAACATCCTCTACTTCTTTACCCTCTAACGTTTTAGGTTCCTTTGTAAGCTTGACTTTGTAAGCATCTGCGCCATCTACGTCTTCAACACCCATTAACTCAACTGTGTAGCCCTTCTCCTTATATCCAAGAAACGAATCTGGGAAATCATTCATATCTAGCTTAGCATTAGCGGTTGTCTCATCATCAGCTTTTTCAGCTTTTAATGCTTGAAAATTGGTACCCCACATTGTTTCTCCATCGAAAACACCTTGATAAAAACTATTTCCTTGAAGAGAAATTTTTGTGTATTGACGACCATCAGTCATTTGCACAATTTCCAGCGGAATTTCCATTCCTTGTTGATTGACTTTTGCTATCATCTTAATTCCCTTGAGATTTTCCCAGTTTTCTTTGCCACCAGTATTCTCAAAGTATCCATCAATGATCTCATCAACTGTTGCATCTTGAGCATTGATTGAAGTCATTATAACAAATGACAAAATAGTGAATAGTAGATTTATTTTTTTCATGATTTTATGGTTTTTGATGGGTGAAAGATAAAAAAAGAAAACGTTAACAACCGTTAATTAATCGTAAGTGGAATGTGTATTTCACAAGCGGTTAATCATTCATTCCGAAAGGAAGAAATATTTTTAGAAGCATTCTATTTTATTTTTTTTGTAGATTGAGTTCAATAATGAGCCAAGGATTGAAAAAAATAGTTTTAATAGATGATGACAGTACTACTAATTTTTTGAATAAGACAATTATTCAAAAGGCAGGACTAGTAGATGAAATTATGGTGTTTGAAGAAGCAGAAGAGGCTTTGACTTATTTTAAATCTAAAAATTCTAAAGACCCTTTTTTAGTATTATTGGATGTAAATATGCCCATAATGAATGGATGGGAGTTCCTAGATGAGTATGATAAAATTAAGAACGATTTGAATGCTTTTATAGTGATGCTTACTTCCTCGATAGATCCTGCAGACAAACAAAAGGCTGAATCATTTAACTATGTTGTTGAATACCAATCAAAGCCTCTTTCTAATAGTACCATTAATAAACTAGTAGAAACTTACTTCAAATAGTTGACTACTTTGGAAGTGTTATAGTGAAGATAGTACCTTCCATAACTTGACTTTCTATTTCTACTGAACCATTTAGTGATTCAACTCTATTCTTGACGATATAGAGACCAACGCCTCTCCCTTCAACATCTTGATGATGCCTAGTATACATTTTAAAAATGCGATTGCTGAAAGATGAAAGGTCAATACCTCGACCATTATCCTTTATTTTCAAATAGCAATTACTTTCATCTTCAGATGAGGAGATTTCTATTTTAAGATCTATCTGGCGTTTTCTGAATTTTAGTGAATTAGAAATCAAATGGTAAATGATATCGAAAATAAATGGTTTATAAGAATCCACATGAGGTACTGATAGATTTGATTTTATATCAGGTTTTATTTTATCAATATCATTTGCCAGTATATCTAAAACTTCGTTAATCACCTTCTGTAGTGAGACACTTTTTATATCTCCTTCAATTGGATCTTGTTCATTGAGTACAGTGCTTAAATCTTTAATAACAGAATCAATTTTTTCTGAGGATGTACTCAATCTTTCTATGACCTCTTTCTTTTCAGAGGGAGTTAAGTGATCTTCTTTAGATAATAAATTTGAAAATCCAATTACTTGAGTTAAAGGCTCTCTTAAGTTATGGGATATGACGCTATTGAATTCTTTTAAACTTTTATTCTTTTTTGTAAGCTTCGTAATCAATAGCTCTTTTTCCCTTTCTAGGGACTTTCTTTGGTTATTTGATAATGCAGAGACCAAAATATCTGCCAATGAACCAACATATCTCTGATCAGAAAAACTCCAATTCCTTTTTTCATCAATCATAGAATATCCAATCAAACCAATATATTGATTATTTAAATATAGCGGTGCTGCTAGAAACGAAGTTATGTTTGCTTCTACTGATATTTTAGGATCAATATCAATGCATTTTGGATCATTATTCAAATCTGAAACGGCAAAAGTTCGATTTGACATTAAGTTGCGAAAGAACTGCGGTGATGTTTTTGCTGATATAGAATGTTCAGGTTTAGTAATTCCTCTAAAATCGGCAAGTTTATGACAATGAAGACTATTTTCATTCTCGTCTAATGACCAATAACTAGCTCGGTCGGATTTCAATATATCTCTAGACGTAAGTAAGAATTCACTTATAAAATCGTCATAATCGGATTGCATAAGATTAACTTCTTTAGAAAAATTAAGAAGAGAATCATTTATAATTCCTTCTCGAACTGATCTCTTGTTGTTCAATTTTCTTTTTCGATAGAATAAAATGGTTATATAAAGAGCTATTAATACAATCAGTATTCCAAAGAAATAAAGAAAGAGAATCCGATTCCTTTCTTTAGACTGGCTTTGTTGCTCTTTCAAAAGTTGATTCTCTGCATTGCTAATTTCGGATAGGAGAGCGGTTTTCGTGCGATTTAAGCTTGACGCAAACTCCTCAGATTTGATACTATCTCTTAATACCGAATATGCCCCTGTATACTCTGCGGCCTCTTTGTATTCTTTGATGAAATAATAGTAATCCGACTTGGATAAATAGATCTCATTTAGTAGGTCTAGAGCTCGAAAGGAAATTGCCAGTTTTTCAGCTTTATCCCAGTAATCTAATGATGCAGATGAGTTTCCACTATGAATTGCGTATGAGCCAAGTTGGATGTAAGAGTTAATTACACCACGAGTGTCGTTTATTTTAAGACGTATCTCTAAAGATTTTTTTTGCCAATTTTCGGCATTTTTTATATCAAACCTAAAATGTGAAATTTCACCAAGACCACTGTAAGCGTACGCTAGTGTTCTTTGACTGTTTTTTTCCATTGATTTATCAAGACATATTTCAAAATATATTTCAGCGGAATCGATTTTATTTTGTCTTAAAAGAGTTTCGCCAATGTTGTAGTATAGGATTGCGAAATTTTTATTAGGAATTTTTTCTTTAACGACCTCCAAGGCATTTTTATAGTATTTTAAAGATGAATCATAAAGAGTTTTTTTCTTAAAAACTTCGCCAATATTATTATTTAGCCTCACATACTCTAAAGGATAGTTCTCTGTATCATAAGTAAGTGATAGTAAATAGTATGAAAGTGCTTCATCAAGCAATCCAATCACCCAGTAGCTACTTCCTTTATTTGTGGTAGCTCTAATAAGTCCTGCTGTATAATCTATTTCCTTCGAAACACTAATAGCGAGATTAGTGTAATAAGGCGTTTTGGCTGGATCAGATTTTAAATATTCGAACGAAAGATCATTTACTAAGTCAACATAATCTTCATTAAATACTTCTTTAGATTCCAATTCATTAAGCAAGCTATCTAGACGAAAATTCTGAGCTTGGACTCCAAACGAAATTATAAATGAAAGGAAAACTAAATATTTGCTGGTCATTTCAAAAATCTAAGGTAGCAGTTACCTTTGGAAAATGGCATCAGAGTATCCAGAAATAATAAAGAATATTCAGCAAGGAAGCTTTGCTCCGGTATATTTTTTACAAGGAGAGGAGACTTTCTTTATTGATAATATCATTGATAATATCGAAGAAAGGGCTCTAGGTGAGACTCAGAAGAGTTTTAATCAAGTTATTCTTTATGGAAAGGAGACTACATTAACGGACGTAATAGGTACTGCAAGGAGGTACCCTATGATGGGGGAGAGACAGGTTGTGATAGTGAAAGAAGCTCAAGAAATGAGGGATTGGACTAAGGAAGACAGGCAAAACTTAGTTTTGAGCTATTTAGAAAATCCTCTAGCAAGTACTATCCTAGTTTTCGGATATAAGTACAAATCACTAGATAAACGAACTAAACTTGGGAAGGCGATGGACAAGCACTCTGTCTTTCTCAATTCAAAAAAGCTTTATGATGATAAAATCCCAGGGTGGATTAAAAGTTACTCTCAAGCAAGTCAAGTAAAGATTGAAGATTCTGCTGTTATGATGTTATCCGAGAATATTGGAAACAACTTACAACGATTGGCCAACGAAATAGAAAAACTGCTGCTGAATTGTAAGAAAGGGGAATCGATCACATCTCAAATGGTGCAACGATATGTTGGCATCAGCAAAGACTACAATATTTTTGAATTGCAAAAAGCACTCGGCACTCTCAACAAGTTGAAGGCACATAAAATAGCTGATTACTTCGCATCCAATCCATCGAATAATCCGATGGTACTCACCATTTATAGTCTATTCACCTATTTTTCTAAACTTCTATTAGTTCATCAATCGGATAATAAAAGTGATAGCGCTGTGGCAAGTGTAATTGGTGTAAATCCTTACTTTGCTAGAGAGTATATACAAGCAGCTAGAAATTACCCATTGGGTAAGGTCGTTCAAAACATAAAACATTTGCAAGATGCTGATCTTCAATCAAAAGGGATTGGATTTGCAACCAAGAAAGAAGGACCCATTTTGACAGAGTTAGTTTATAAGTTGATGAACTAACACAATTTATAGCATCTTTATCGTTTCCGTTTTTTACCCTAAGTGAATATTATCTTGAGACTACTTTCATTTGTAATTTTTTCATTTCTATTTCAGCTTTTGTTTGCACAAAATCCAGTTAGCAATGATGGAAACACATCATATATGCTTTTTCAGGAGGGGCTGTATGAGCAGGTTATCAGTAACCTTGAAAAACAATCAGATCTATCTACTGATGAAACAATTATTCTTCATTTATCACATCTAAAAATAGGATCAGCCAAGACATCTGACCTTGAAAAACTTATTAAAGCCAACCCAGATCATCCTTTAACACCACTTTCAAGGTTTTATTTAGGAGAACATTACTTTTATAACGGTAATTCTGTCAAGAGTAAATATTATATATCCAAAACACGATCAAGCACTTTATCCGAAAGTAATCAAGCCAAATACGCTTTCATAGCTGGTGCTCAGGCATTAAAATCAGCCAATTATGTGAAGGCAAGTAAGTTGTTGAGCACAGCGAAAAAGCTAGACTTTGACGAAAAGGACATGCTCACTTATTATTTAGCCTTTTCCTATTATCATCTTGAAAAGCAATCTGCTGCGTTGGATGGCTTTAAGGAAAGTTTAAATAATGACGCATATGCTATTTCTTCCAGGTTCTTCATTGCTAAAATCAATCTGGATTTAGGGAAATATGATGAAGTTATTTCTTTGACTCAAAAAGAATTATCTGAGGAAAAATCAATAACTAACTCTGGTTTTTATCAACTAATTGGTGAGGCATATGCTAAGAAAAATGACATATCAAAAGCTGATGCCTATTTTGATAAAGCTATTCGAGTACATCCTAGCAGACCTTCTTCAGCATTGCACTATCAAGCAGGTGTATCAAAATTCAAAATAGGAAATGACAGCAAGGCTATTAAATACCTAACAGAGTCGGGGATAGGAGCTGGTGAGTATGCACAGTTGAGTGCATTCCAATTAGGTAGATTGTATTTGCAAAGAAAAGAGTATGAAAATGCCCTTATATCCTATACCGAGTCTTCTTCATCAAAAGATCCAGTTATCAAAGAAGAATCACTTTACCAAGTAGCTAAACTGCATGCTGAGCTGGCTGAATTTACAGAAGCCTTGAATTACTCCAATGACTATATAAAAGCTTTTGAAAATGGTCAATGGATCAATGAAATACAAGATTTGATTGCTGAGACGTATTTGAGAACCTCGAACTATGACTTAGCCATAGAGCATTTAGAAAAAATAGGTATTGTTGGAGAAAATAAACAAGTTGTTTATCAGAAAGTGACATTCCAAAAAGCACAATTACTATTTAATGATGCACTTTTCAGCAAATCCATTCTATGGTTTAATAAGAGCCTTAAATATTCAAAGGATAAAAATTTAGTTAGTGAGTCTCATTTTTATATAGGTGAAGCATATATGGCTCAAGGGCAGTATAAGAATGCTATTGAAGCATATACGAGACAGACTCAACCATCAAACATGACTTTCTATGGAATTGGTTATGCCTATTATAATCTTGAAAATTACGCCAAAGCAATTGCTCCTCTTGAAAGGTTCATTAAAAGTGCCGATGATGATATGAAGGAGGATGGAAAAGTAAGATTGGCGGATTGCCTATACGCTACTAAAAAGTATACTGAGGCTTTAACTCTGTACAATGACTTAGGAGTTAAAAGTCAGTCGAGCTATGTGAGTTATCAGATAGGACTGGTTCAGAGAGAACTAGGAAAATATGATGAAGCGATTGCTTCTTTCAAAAAAGTGCCGAATGAATCTTCATGGAAAGATAATGCGATTTATAATATAGCTTCTCTTCAATTTGAAAAAGCGAATTTCGACGAGGCAGAGAAGGAATATACTAGACTAATTGAGACTAATCCATCTAAAAGCATTTTATCTAAGGCTTTACTTAATAGAGCTGTTTGCTATTCCAATCTGAATGACCTGAAAAAAGCCAAAAATGATTTTGAAGACATCTTAGAAAATCATTTGACAAGTAGTGAAGCTTTGAGTGCCATTTTAGGCTTGCAAGAATTGAATCAAAAAGGGTTTCCTGTAAAAAACATAGACAATAGAATAGCTGACTATAAATCGGCTAATCCAAATGATGATAGCTTAGAATCAATTGAATTTGAGGCTGCTAAAGCATTTTACTTCGATTTGAATTACAATCAATCAATTCCAGCATTGTCTCGCTTTATGGAAGAATACCCGAGTAGCTCTTATCTACCAGAAGCTAAGTACTATATAGCGGACTCATATTATAGAATGGATAGTATAGAGGTTGCTCTTAATGTCTTTAATACATTGAGGACATATAGAAACAATTTTACAGGTAGGGTATATAGTCGGCTTGGAGAAATTAATTTTAGATTGGCAGAATATGAAAATGCTGCTGATGCATACAATCAGTTATTAGTATTATCATTAAGTTCGAAAGACTCGTATAATGGCAGATATGGTCTAATGAGGATTTATTATGAGCAAAAAGAGTATTCTAAATGTATTCAAACAGCAAATGAAATACTTATGTCTGAATGGAAGCCACTAAATGCTAAGCCAATTGCTACGCTTTACAAAGCAAGATCCTTTATGGGAAACAGTAATTCAGAAATGGCTAGAGAGAGCTTCAAAAAAATAGCCAATGGCACTGATGTGATATCAGCTGAGGCAAATTATCAGTTAGCGTTGTTGGAATTTGAAAATGGAAGATATCAACACTCCTTAGAGATTCTTTTTGACCTCAATAGCAATTTTGGTTCATACGCTCAATGGGTAGATAAATCCTATTTATTAATTGCTGATAACTACCTGTATACCAATCAATTATTTCAGTCAAAAGCAACATTAAGGTCAATCATAGATCACTCTAAAAGTCAAGAAGTAATTGATTTAGCTAAATCAAGGTTAAAAGACATAGAGCTTCAAAATATTGTTGTCGATTCCTCTAAACTGAATAAAAATTAAGAAATGAGAATCTTCACTTTATACGTTTTATTTTTTATTAGTGCCCAATATGTTGAAGCTCAAAGTGATAGCACGGCCACCAAAAATGGAGAAATAATAGATGGTGAGATTGTAATAGAAAAGGAAAAAAAGATCACCTTAGCAAAGGCAAATAAGATGTTTAAGAAGGCCGAATTGAAGTCATTCGACTCAGAACCATTGCATCTAGATTTTATGGTTTTTCAACCATCGTTTGATTGGCCTGCCTACAAAGCAGAAGTCCCTTTTCAAGGATTGTATAAGCAGTACCCTACAGCTCCATATCAAAATCATGTTAAAGTTGGTTTTGGAAACTATGCATCACCTTTAATCGATGTGGGAGTATCTCACAGTGTGGAGAAAGTAAAACTAAGAGCCTCTTTATTTCATGAAAGCTTTGCTAGAGGACCTATAAATGATGATTTCAGTCGATCATCTAGATCATCTTTTGATTTTTCAGCGAAGTACGAAAAGCGAAAAATTTTAATAATTCCATATCTAGAGATTAGAAATGACCAATATAATTTTTATGGAAATGCCAACAGAGTTATCACAGGATTTAGTCAGGAAAGTCCAGATGAGGTTAGATACAATTCTTTAGCACTTGGGACTTTTATTAGAGGAAGAAGTAAAAGCTTGAAATACTATTTGAACGTTGAAGGAGCTAATAACTTTCAAAGACTGAAAGAGTCATCAGATATTAATAAGGAGCCATACTTTGAATTTTTAGGAGGAATATCCACTAAAATAGATACGAGTTTTAGTGCCGGATTTGATTTAGATATTCATACATCTAGGTATGAGTCAGGTATTTTCTATTCGCGCTCATTATTCCAGATTTCTCCATGGGTAGGATATGAAAAAAATGATTTTTCACTAAAAACAGGTTTTAAAGTAGCTTCAAATGAAAGTTCAAACAGGAAAACATCCGGATTTTACCCGTTTGCAGATTTACTTTTGAAAGTTCATCCAAATTGGAGCTTAAAAGGATTTGTTGACGGTGGTTTCGATTGGAATAGTTTAGACAATCTGATTTCCCAAAATCAATTTTTAGACGACTCGCTAGTAATCGCCAATACAGAAAACAAATTGAAAATAGGAGGTGGAGTTCTTGGATCACCTGTCGATCACCTTAGATTGGGAATGGAAATGTCTTACTCAATAATAAATAATTTACCATTTTTTGTGCCTTCAATAAGTGACTCAGCACGTTTTATCCTTACTTATGATCCAAATAATATTGAAAAAATCAATTTAGTCATTGATGCGTCTTATTCACCAAACAATGTGTCTACATACACCGCTGAATTAGAATTTGCGAACTACACATTGAATAATTTGGATAAACCTTGGCATCTCCCAACTTTCCAAATTCGACTTAATAGCGTTCATAATATTAAACAGAAAGTAATTTTTTCAACCAATTTTGTAGCGCTATCAGGAATACAATCTCCACTGAATAATAATTTGAAAAGTGAAAAATTGAAAACAATTTTTGATTTAGGATTGGGAGTTAAGTACCTCATAACCAGTAGGTTATCATTGTTTTTTGAGGCTGATAATTTATTTAATAAAGAATATGAACGTTACATAGGATACCCTGTTAGAGGAACATCTTTCAAAGTTGGAGGGAAGTATCGTTTTTAAAGTAAAATTTCCTAGTATTAAATTTTATTTTATCTTGGTTCTGTCAAAACAGAAACTATGGCTACAGACGATAAAAATAACGATCCAGAACAAGACGATTTCTTCGGTGATGATGATGATGATTTTGGTTTACCAGAGTTAGAATATGAAGCACTTGATGATGATTCAGAGAGTTCAGATGAAGAAGAATCACTTGATGATTTAGATGATGATTTTGCTAGTGATATGGCAGATGATATTGGTGATATTGATCTTGAGGATATTGATGATATAGATGACATGCCTGAAGATACTTCAGATGGGGATGATGTTGATATGATGACTGATGAGACAGAAGAAGAATCTTCAGATGATCTCGATTTAGGAGATGATTTCGATGAGGAAATCCCTGATCAAATTAGTGATGAGGAGCTAGAGGCTGCTATGGATGACGAGATATCAGATGACGACCTCAACGAGTTTTACGAAGAAGAGTCCTTTGAGGATTTCGAGACTGGTGATTCTGATGGAGAAACGGACTCTGAAATGACAGATTCTGTATTTGATAGTGATGGGTTAGGGATGGATGATGGCGATTTTAATTCATTCGAACAGTCAAGTCCTGATACAGTAGACGATACTTCAGGTAATGAATCTTATTCTGCGGAAGATAATCAAGAAGCTAAAGGTAAATTCACCAGATTAGTAGTAATAGGAGTGGTAATCTTTGTAACACTTGGTGTAGCCAGTCTATTCATTTACAATAGTTTCATGGCTGAAGATGACAAACCTGTGGCGGCTAAAGTAGAGAAGAAGAAACCTGCAAAAAAGGCAGTAGAGAAACCAGTTGAGAAAAAGGAAGAGCCTAAAGAAGAAGTTGTAGAACCTATAAAGGAAGAGCCTGCTCAGCCAGTTGCTGTTAATCCAGGTACAGCTAACACACTCAATGAGAAAACAGGTAATACACATGTGATAATTGCTAGTTTTCTAGACTCTGATATGGCAAATGATTATGCCAATGAATTGGCTGCTGATGGTAAAAGCCCATCGATTATCATGCCTTTCGGAAATGCTAAAACAACAAGAGTAGCTATAGCTAGTTACCCATCGTTAGCTGATGCACAAGGAAATGTAGAGAATTTCAAATCAGAGTACGGACCAAATGTTTGGCTTTTGAAATACTAAAACACTTTTAAAACATATTTTACGTTCAATGTTGAGGAATGGGGAAACTCATTCCTCAACTCATTTATAAACAATATTACATGCTGCTCAGTGTTATGCAAGACACCTTACTGGATGTCGAAAAAGAAGAAACAATATCAGTCTTAGATCTCCTGCTGACAGGAGGTTATATGATGATTCCTATCTTACTACTTTGGATTGTTTCGATTTACATTTTTATAGAACGTCAGCGCACATTAAGTGCAGCTTCAAAAACTCCTGAATCTTTTAAGGACCAGATTCGCTCTTTGGTTATTTCTGGAGATATAAACGGTGCTCAAATGTTATGCAAGAGTACAGATACACCTGTTGCCAGAATGATTGAAAAAGGAGTTAGCAGAATAGGAAATACTCTCAAAAATATTGAGACTAGTATTGAAAATGTAGGTAAATTGGAAATATATAGACTTGAGAAAAATCTAAACCTATTGGCTACTATTTCAGGAGCTGCCCCTATGATCGGTTTTCTTGGTACTGTAACAGGGATGATTCAGGCTTTTATTGCAATAGCTCAGGAGGAAGGAGCTGTAAGTCCAAAATTGCTTTCTTCGGGTATCTATGAAGCAATGATAACAACAGCTGCTGGTTTGTTTGTGGGAATCTTTGCTTACTTAGGCTACAATTACCTTGTTTCAAAAGTATCCAAAGTGATACATACAATGGAGTCTAATGTGATTGACTTCATTGATTTATTACAAGAACCAAAGAAGTAATTAGGTATGAATTTGAAATCAAAACATACCGTTTCAGCGAGTTTTAGTATGTCATCCATGACAGATATTATTTTCTTGCTTTTGATATTTTTTATGTTGACAGCTTCTTTTATAACTCCTTCTGGTTTACCGGTAAACTTGCCTTCATCCAAGTCGTCTGAGATTGTAATGCAAAAAGTAAGTGTGACTATTACAAAAGATTTGAAGTATTTCGTAAATAATCAGCGCGTAAATAGATCTGCTATAGAGTCCAATTTGGCTAGTAGTTTAGATGGAAAAGAAGGCGTAGTAGTATTGCATTGTGATGCATCTGTGCCTGTAGAACGTCTTGTTGAAATTGCTGGATTAGCTACCAAGCTGAAAGCAAAGGTTTCGATAGCTACAAAACCTGAATAATGAGTGAAATCGAAAAGAAAGATGAGCGGAATAAACGAATAGGATGGATTGCCGCAGTTGCGATAAACCTTGTTTTACTCATTTTTTTCTACTTTCTTATTGCATGGAAAGCTCCTAATCCTCCCATTCCTGAATACGGTATTGAACTGGGATTTGCAACATCAGCTGGAGCTACCTCATCTACACCGCCACCAGAAACGGAGGAAGAGACCTTAATCGAGGATGAGGTATTAGAGGAGACAGAACCACTTCCAACAGAAGAAATTGTTGTTCCTGAAAATGCGGAGCAAATAGAAAATGAGTCTGAAACTGTAACAGATATTGCTGAAGAAGCTGTTGTCGAGGATGTAGAATCTCCTGTAGAGGTAGAAGAAACAGTATCCGAACCAGTAGAATACGAACCAACTTCATTAGTAGAAGAGAAAGAGAAAGAGACAGATGACTCTGAGTCCATGGATCAGCCATTACAGGAAACCCCATCAGAAGAAGTAGTAGAAAAACCAGTTGAGGAGATTGTTGAGGAGCCTGAGACAGGGGATGGACAAGGAGAGGATGAGGAAGAGCCTGCAATAGATCAGCGAGCTATCTATGGAAGTCAAGGCAAATCTGAAGGCACGAATGAAGGAGCTAGTCTTTCATTGGCTGGATGGGTTTGGGACTTTAAACCTAAACCCGATGATACATCTGATCAGACTGGCAAAATTGTTTATAAAATCGTGGTTGATAGTGATGGCTATCTAGTGAAAATTGATGTGGCTACTAGTACTGTTTCTCCTACTGTTGAAAGAAAGTATCGTCAAGCCGTCGAAAAATTAACCTTCAGCAAAACAGTGGATAACAATGCCGCAGCATTATCTACAGGTACCATTACGTTTATCATCACATCAAAATGACTTACGAACGTACATTGGAGTATCTGTTTTCAATGCTCCCCATGTATCAAAAGGAAGGTAAATCAGCTTACAAGAAGGATTTAGGTAACACCATTGCCCTACTAAATAGCCTTAATAATCCTCAGAAAGACTTCAAGAGTGTTCATATTGCAGGAACGAATGGCAAAGGAACAAGTGCTCATGCAATAGCTGCTATACTTCAATCAGCGGGATATAAGACCGGGTTATATACTTCTCCGCATCTTCAAAATTTCACAGAAAGAATAAAATTAAACGGACAAGAAGTTGATAGAAATTTTGTTATTCAGTTCGTTGATAAAATAAAGCCTGCCATTGAAAACATTCGTCCTTCCTTTTTTGAAGTGACAGTTGCAATGGCCTTTTATTATTTTTCAAAAAGCAAAGTAGATATTGCAATAATTGAAACAGGTCTTGGAGGAAGATTAGATAGTACCAATGTTATTAACCCTGAGGTATCCTTAATAACCAATATTGGATTAGATCATACGGATATGCTAGGAGATACAATTGCAAAAATTGCTTTTGAAAAAGCCGGCATTATTAAGCCTAATACTCCAGTAGTGATAGGAGAGAATCATCCTGAATCATTACCAGTTTTTGAGGAAAAGGCGACTGAAATGAATGCGCCTCTAACACTTGCACCTAAGTCTAATTTTAAGATAGAGAATAAGTATACTCCAGATTATCTAAATAGAAATTTAGATGGCATTTTAGGTGTCATAGAGGAGTTAAATATTGGATCTTGGTCAATCAGTGACCATCATGTATTCGAAGGTCTATCTCATTTAAATAATTTGACGGGACTAAAAGGTCGATTTCAAGTCTTAAATGAATCGCCATTAGTTATTGCTGATGTAAGTCACAATGCTGAAGGACTAAAAATGCTTTTTAATCAAATAAATAGCATTTGTAAAGACAGGAAGGGACACCTCCATCTAATATTTGGAACGGTGAAGGACAAAGATCTCAATCCGATTTTTAAACTGTTTCCTGTAAGGTCTACCATTTATTGGACGCAATCATTAGTACCTCGTTCGCTAAATGTTTCAGAATTAAGTGAGGCTGGAAGAAGTTCTGAATTAATAGGAGATCAGTATCATAACGTAAATAATGCCATTAATAGAGCAAAAGAACAAGCTTCAGTCAATGACATTATTTTAATTACAGGTAGTACGTTTGTTGTATCGGAGATTCAAGATCTATGAATCACTCACCAATATGCAAATGATGCATATGTTCGTCAATTAGATCTATTCGCTTGGTCACTTCTTCAACATACACTATTAATTCCTTCTCAAGTTTACTCACTTCCTTTTCATACTTCTTCCCCTTAGCACTCCCTAGATTTTTCTCGATCTCGTTGTAAGAGTTACATTCTTGATGGATAAATTTTTTAAAAGCTTGCGTTGTATACTCGGACTCTAAAGTGTTGATGTCATCAATTGTTGCTTTAGCTTCTTCATCTTCATTAGCATCAAACTTTCTATTGACAATACCATACAATAATGTGTCATAGTGGTGAATCTCATCAAGTAAGCTTATAATTTCTTTCCTGTAGCTACTATTGCTACAAAACTTGCCCAAGCCATCATAGCTTTCTAACGCTATGGCATTTTTATCCCATTTTACAGTGAGTGCATCAATGGTTTTTGCAATTTCTGTTTCTTGAGCTTGCAAGACGCAGAGAGAAGAAGTCAATAGTAGTGTTGCTAGGATTTTCATAATGTCTGATTAACTGGTTTGTAAAGAAAGTAATTTAATGGTCGGAGGTGAAAAATAGAATTTCTTTCCACAATTAAGTTTTGTCTAAGAGTGGAATTAGTCAATTTTGAGCTGATTAGAATTTATACCTGTGAGAAAGAAAAATAAGCTAGATAAGTTTGCTGAAAATAAGGTAACCCAAAACGTTATTGAAGAAGGCAAACCTATTTATGAAACCATAAAGGGGAATTGGAGTCAGTTTTTTAAAAATGATCATGACTTAGTTGTAGAACTAGCTTGCGGTTGGGGTGAATATACAGTTGCTCTAGCAGAACAGTTTCCGGATCAAAACTTTATTGGTATGGATATTAAAGGCGACCGTGTTTGGAAAGGTAGTCAGTATGCAATTGAGAATGAATTAAACAATGTTGCTTTTTTAAGAACCCATATCATAGAGGTTGAAAGTTTGTTTGCTGAATCAGAGATCAGTGAAATTTGGTTAACATTTCCAGATCCTCGACCAAAAGATAGAGATGAGAAACACAGACTTTCAAATGCTACATTTCTTAGAAGATATCAAAAACTACTCAAGCCTGATGGTTGGTTTAAATTCAAAACAGATAATACAGAATTGTTCGAATATACTCTTCAAGTGCTTAAAGAATTTGAAATTAAGGATCACAGCTTCACTTTTGATCTATATGACTCTCCATACTTAAAAGAGCATTTTGGGATTAAAACAAAATATGAGAAAATCTGGACTGAGAAAGGGGAAAAAATCAAGTATATGAAATTTAGATTTGAAGAATAACATTTGTTCTAATTCGTCTATTCCGTAAAAGAGATTTCACTATTCTACTCCTTTCTGAGTTGAATTATTTCCTTTATGACTCTCCTAAATCAACAACCAAATTTTATTCATACAGTCAAACTCCAAGTTGATCCCGTATAAATAAAGCCTCGTCGATCTTTATAAAAATACCCTTTTTAGGGTATTTACATCTAGCATTTTAATGCGTTACTTTGTTTTCATAATCAGCAAATGACCTAATTACACCGCCATGCAAAAAGTATTAATCACACTACGCGACAATTCATCCATTATTAGATTGGTTCAATTAAGTTTTGCAGTTGCAGGACTACTTATTTTGCTAGCGCTATAATTAGCTTCCGCAATCTTTTCAGATTCCTTTTTCTTATAGCTTTCTTGATGGACTTGAGCAATGGCTCTGCCTGATGGCTCATTCATGTTTTGGAAAGATGCATCCCATGCTAATGCTGCTGGAGTACTACATGCAACAGAGGCTAATGAAGGTACTGTCATAGCGGCTGTTTCTGAAGGAAAATGTTCTTCAAAAATCGATCTATAAAAGTATTCCTCTTTATTCTGAGGTGGATTTGCCCCAAACCTAAATTGTTTAGCAGCCATCAGCTCATCAGGAACTAGTTTGTCTACCATTTCTTTTAAAGAATCAATCCAACTATAGCCTACACCATCCGAGAACTGCTCTTTTTGTCGCCAAACAACGCTTTCTGGTAGATAATCTTCAAAGGCTTTTCTCAATACCCATTTTTCCATTTTCTTTCCATTGATCATTTTATCTGCAGGATTCACGTTCATGGCTACTTCCATAAATTCTTTATCTAAGAAAGGAACTCTACCTTCAACGCCCCAGGCTGCCAGCGATTTGTTAGCACGATTACAATCATATAAGTGAAGTTTATCCAACTTAGCTACGGTCTCTTTATGAAACTCCTCTGCACTTGGTGCTTTGTGAAAATACAAGTATCCACCAAACAACTCGTCAGCACCCTCACCAGAAAGTACCATTTTTATTCCCATCGACTTGATGACTCTTGAAAGAAGATACATTGGAGTAGCTGCTCTCACGGTAGTCACATCATACGTTTCTAAGTGATAGATTACATCTCTTACAGCATCTAATCCTTCCTGAATAGTAAAGTGTATTTCGTGATGAACTGTGCCAATATGATCTGCTACAATTTGAGCATATTTCAAATCAGGAGATCCTTTTAAGCCCACAGAAAAGGAGTGGAGCTGAGGCCACCATGCATCTGAATTATCTTCCGATTCAACTCTTTTATCAGCATATTTTTTAACAATGGCGGATATGATGGAAGAATCAAGCCCACCCGAAAGGAGCACTCCATAAGGTACATCAGACATGAGTTGACGATGGACAGCCTCTTCCAAGCCAGTTCTAATCTTATTGATGGATGTAGCATTGTCTTTTACATTTTCGAAAGAGCTCCACTCTTTGCTGTACCACTCTTTCACTTCCTTTTCCTTGCTAGAATAGTAATGACCTGGAGGAAAGATTTCCATCTTTTTGCATACCCCTTCTAGTGCCTTTAACTCCGAACTCACATAGTATTGGCCATTTGCATCCCAACCTTGATACAGTGGTATAATACCCATATGATCTCTCGCAATTAAATACGATTGATCTCTTTTATCATACAGAGTAAATGCAAAAATTCCATTCAGATCCTTGATGAAATCAACACCCTTTTCAAGGTACAAGGCGAGAAGAACCTCACAATCCGATCCTGTTTGGAAATTGAAGTTTTGTGTGAGATTATCTCTTAGCTTCTTGTGATTATAGATTTCACCATTCACCGCCAATACGATATTTCCATCTTCGCTTTTGAGGGGTTGACTACCTGACTTTGGATCTACAATGGCTAGTCTTTCATGTGTCAAAATAACATTATCATCACTGTATATACCCGACCAATCTGGTCCTCTGTGTCTGATTTTTTTAGCCATTTTTAAGAGCTGCTTTCTGAGCTCCTTCTGATCTTCTTTTACTTCAAACACTCCAACAATTCCACACATTTCAATTTCTATTATTAGTTTGATTTAATTTCATTACAATGATTATTAAATTTTTAACTAAAAGGAATTAAGTAATATTAATTTATATCAAAATACGTATTTATTACGAAATTTATAATTTTAATATTATATAGATAAAAAATTCATTTCTAAAATAACATTGGAACAGCAATATTTAAATAGCGTAATATATTATTATGAAATTTTTATAGAATAGGATTGATGGTAAAATCAGATAACCTCCTTTATTGATACCTTTGTGGTCAATAATCATCTATGAAGTTTGACCAATACCGCATCACAGATTCGATAAAATCGAATATTGCTGAGTTAGGATTTAAAAAGCCAACAGATATTCAGTTTAAAACCATTCCTCATATTTTGAAAGGGGAAGATGTCTTAGCAATAGCTCAAACAGGAACTGGGAAAACCGCAGCGTTTGCTATTCCAATATTGCATCAAGTGAAGCAATTGAAAATTAGTCATAGGCCTTCTGGCGTAAAATGCTTGGTCATGGCGCCCACTCATGAGCTAGCAGATCAAATTGCTAAAACCTTTGATTTGCTAGGCAAGGATACAGGAGTGTCTGTTCTTTGTGTATATGGTGGTGTAGAACAAGAACCTCAGATAAAGCAGTTGAGAGAAGGAGTGGACATTGTCATAGCCACTCCTGGAAGATTATTTGATTTAGCTTATCAACAAGAATTGATTCTAAATGAGGTGGAAATCCTAGTGCTAGATGAAGCGGATCATATGTTAGATTTAGGATTCATTAAAGATATCCAAGACTTGATGCATCATGTTCCTCAAAAACGACAAACACTCTTTTTCTCGGCAACAATTGATAATAAAATCAAGAAGGTAGCCTACTCATTGGTTTCTAGTAACGCTATTAGAATTCAGATATCACCTAAAGATCCTGTTGCGAAAAATATTGAGCATGCAGTGGCATATATAGACATGGATGATAAACGTTTCTTCTTAGAAGGAATGATTAAAAACAATGAGGAGAGCAAAATTTTAGTATTTGTAAGAACCAAAGTGAGGGCGGAGAGAGTAATGAAAGCAATGCAACGAGTGGAGATTGTTTCAGAAACTATTCATAGTGATAAGACGCAAGAAGAACGTGATGCCACTATGAATCATTTTAGATCTGGAGAATTGAAGGTGCTAATAGCTACTGATATTACGGCGAGAGGCATTGATATTCCTAATGTAGAATTTGTGGTGAATTACGATTTACCAGAAACTCCTGAAAATTATGTCCATAGGGTAGGAAGGACAGGCAGAGGAAATCAGAAAGGGCAAGCAGTTTCATTTTGCAGTGGGGAAGAGAAGGAGCTGTTAGAAGAAATTGAGTCAAGCATAGGTAAGAGAATCAACCGGATGGATATTTCAAAAAATGAATATGAAAAGACCATCGAATTTTCAGAAGAAAAGACACATGATTTAAACGCTTTGATGAAAGAAGTGGAAGCTTTTGAAATTTCAAAAAAGAAGAAAAAGAAATCAAAAAGGAAATAGTCGTTATTTAGGAATAATGATTTTTACAGTAGTTCCTATTAATTCTTTTCCCTCCAATTCGAGATTTATTCCTAAGCGATCTGCTGCAATTTTTGCTTTGTAAAGTCCTAATCCAAATCCGCTAGAGGAGTTGGAACCTCTGAAAAACATCTGAAAAATTTCTGATTGTAGTCTTTGGCTTATTCCCATGCCATTATCCCTAATTGATAAAATAATTTTTGTAGCATTTTCTATAAATGAAACTTGTATTTCGCAATTCCCTTTTTCTGAGTCACTAAAATCAATTGCATTCTGAAGAATATTGCAAATAATTAAACCCATCAAATAGGAATCAGATTCTACTTTTAGATCTTTATCTAAATTCACATCAAAGCATGTTTTTTGCGGTATTGCTAATTTTCTAATTGCTTTTATAACAATGTTATGAAGTATGAGTTGCTTTCGATTGACTCTGCAATTCCTTAATGTGCCAACTTCTATTATACTATCATTTAGACTTTTTATTTTGCCAATTTGTGTCTCAAGAAGATGTAAAATATCAAAAACTTTCTCTGTATTTTCCTCTTCTTTCAAAAGAAGAGAAATGCCTTCCAGAGTAGTTATTGGAGCTCTTAAATCGTGTGATGACTTGTAGAAAAAGTCATCCAAATCTTTCATTGCCCTACTTAACTGCTTCGTACGTTTTTTGACCTTTTTATCTAAGGTCTTATTTAGTGCAGTAAGTTGTTCTTCATTACTCAATCTTTCAATCTCCGACCCCAATGACTGAGAGAATATTTTCATTGCTGAAACTTTCCATGATAAAAGCTCAATAGGCTTCTCACTCATTATATATAGGTGACCTAAAAGTAAATTAGAAGGATCGCAGAATGGTATACCGTAATAGCTAACAATTCCACGTTTTTTCAAATATGTGTCTTTCGGAAATAACTTAAAAAGATGATCATCATGGAAAGAAATAGTCTTATCCGTATAAATTAACTCACAAGGAGTGCCTTGAATATTATATTTAAATGAGTCTTTTAGATTATCCACCTCCCACATTGCAATAGCTTCTAGTTCTTTTGATGAAGGGCTAATTCTTGATGTTATTACGGCATAATTAACAGATAGTAATTGAGCAATCCTTTTCACCATGAATTGGAAAAAGTCTAAACCTCTTAATGTGTTGGTTCCCTCAATTACTATTTGCATAGCTTCCTCCAACTTCTTTCTAGATTGGATGCTAGCAATAGATCCTATAACTCTAAATGGTTCATCATTTTTATATTCTATGATCTTTCCAGTGCAGTTTACCCATTCATAGTGTCCATCTTTACACAACATTCTATATTCTGCCGCATATCTTGATGTAACATTGTTAATATGGTCGTCAAAAAGCTGATTGGCTTGGTCTATATCATCTGGATGCACCAGTGAGTCCCATTTTTCTTCAGTGACTTTGAATTCGTTTGGTTCGTAACCAAGAATTCTGTAAAAATTTTCAGTGACCACTGTTTCTTTAGTAAGCATATTATAGTCATAAATACCATCTGAAAGGGCGTCTAATAATTTGTCTAGTCTTATTTCGCTATCTCTAAGCGTTTCAGAAAATGAATTAAGTTTTGTTGAATCTAAAGACATTTATAAGATATAAATCAATCAGTTTTTTACAAGGAATTTATTATCCTCTTGATCAACTAAATATAAAACATAACAGATTAGAAATATCTTTGTGGTAGTTAAAAATAAAAATGAATTCGAAGGATAATAAGGTTTCACCCAATCAGATCTCAGATTGTATTACTACACTTAATGCTCTAACTGAAAACACAAATCAATTATTTGAACTACCCGAAGAGCAGCGAGTAGCGCTAATGAAAGCAGCGGGACTTCTTACTAGGCCTAGTAGAGAGGAGTTCTTGAAAAGAAGAAAGGATGCCAAGAAGGCGGCTAAGAGAAAACAGCAAGAAAGGGATAAGCATGCAAGGAAGGAAACGGGAATTCGGAGTGCCAGAGAATCAGTAGTTTTTTCTGCACCAAAGCTTCTTTCCCCAGCTGATATCAAAGAAGATGATCGACCCGAATTAACCTCTCCTCGGAATTGCTATGTATGTAAAAAGGAGTTTACAACTCTCCATCACTTTTATGACACCATGTGCAAAGAGTGTGGCGATCTCAATTATACCAAACGATTTCAAACCGCTGATTTAAGGGGGCAAGTGGGGGTTGTTACGGGTAGTCGACTTAAAATTGGCTATCATATTACTTTAATGATGTTGAGAGCAGGAGCAACTGTGGTAGCTACTACTCGCTTCCCAGTTGATTCAGCACTACGCTTCTCCAAAGAAGAAGACTTTACGGAGTGGGGTCATAGATTGAAAATTCATGGACTTGATTTACGTCATATACCAAGCGTAGAAATTTTCTGTAATTTCATTGAGCAACAATATGATCGCTTAGATATTCTGATTAATAATGCTGCACAAACAGTAAGACGACCTTCTGGCTTTTACCAACACCTAATGGGAAATGAAGAAAAGCCCATTTCTTCTTTACCTGCTTTTGCTCAAGGTCTCCTTAAGGACCATCAATTTTGTTTGGACGAGTTACGCTTATTGAGTGAAGGAGCATCATCTGATGAAAATAAGAATTTACCGGTTTCATGGCATACAAAAGAGTTGGGTATTGGTTTAAGTGCTTCCGCTAAACTCTCCCAGATTCCCTACAGTTTTGATAATTCATTAACTCCTCAAGAGGTCTTCCCAGAAGGCCAATTAGATGCAGACCTACAACAGGTTGATTTGAGAAAAACGAACAGCTGGAGACTTAAAATGGGTGAGATTGAAACAACCGAAATGCTAGAAGTTCAGCTAGTGAATTCTGTTGCTCCATTTGTCTTGTGCAATAGGTTAGCCAATTTGATGCAAAAAGATAACACTGGTCAAAAACATATTATTAATGTTTCTGCCATGGAAGGAAAGTTCCATAGATTCCATAAGGAGGATCGTCACCCTCATACCAATATGGCAAAGGCTGCTCTTAATATGATGACCCACACTTCTGCTTCTTCACTAGCTAAAAAGGGTATCTATATGAATGCGGTGGATACTGGTTGGGTGACCGATGAAGACCCTGTTGAACTAGCAAAAAGGAAGACAGAGGAGCACGATTTTCAACCACCTTTAGATATTGTGGATGGTGCTGCAAGAGTAATGGATCCATTATTTGATGGGATCAATACAGGTAAGCACTGGTGCGGCAAATTTCTAAAAGACTATTTTCCAATCGATTGGTAGGTTAGAATTAATTGAAGCTGAAGTTATATCCAATATTGATCAATACAGGAGATGCTTTAGTGAACTCTGCTACACGTGAATCGTTCTCAATATCCTCAACAGACTGCTTAAACTCTGAAGATGTAACTGGAATAATAAGACCCAAATCCCAGTAGTTGCCTTCTTTTTGATTTGAATTTAGCTTAATACCAAATCCAAAAGAGGGTCCTCGATATATATTGTCATATTCAGGTAATCCAATAATTTTCACTATTGCATTTGTCCCATACATACCGTTTAAGTAAACTTCGACTTGTCCTTCTGTGGGAATAGAATATTGCACTCCAAAATTATAACCTAGGCTAACAACATGGTATCCAAAACCAGCGAATAAGGAAGTGTTTGTAAATACATTGTTGCTAATTTTTAGTCCCAAAGCCCCATAAGAAAGTCCTAACCCAATTCCTACAGAAGTTTGTCCACTCTCTGAGCTCTTATGAACTTTTTGAGCACATAGATTTGACAATGATATCAAAGTGAGAAAAATTGACAGGAATAATTTCATTAGTTCATTGTAGCTGTTTGCAGTATTTCAAAAATGACTCCTTTATCTAAATCTCTTTTGTACTTGTCCATTCCATTTTCGATATAGAACTGTAATTTTTCAGACTCAATAGCAACTTGATCTGCATTAAGATCTATCGCATCCTTTTTTGAAATAAGTTTTAAAGCCTTTTGTTTTTTCTTGTCATCGGTAATCGGTTTTATCAAAACTCTCGCTTTAATAGCTCCCATCTGCGGTCTTACCTCAACCATGTAAGTCTTATTTTTTTCAAGTTTACCCTGAAGAAAGCTTCTATTTTCAGCGGTCACCCAAAAAATATGTTCACCAGGATCACATTCATACTTTAGATAATTAACTCCATTAAATTTTCCAATATATTTTTCTCCATCAAAATATTTAAAATTTATCAAAGCTCCCGTACCAGCAGACCGAACAAAATATACAAGAGATTTACCCTCTGAAGGCTTCTCAATATTCTGAGTAAAAGCCTCTTGATATGATAATAACGTTAATAGAATAAGTAATTTATATTTCAGCATGTACAAATATTAATAATAAATAACTTTTGACAATCAAAATAGTCTAATGAATTAGATTGCCAAAATGAATTATGATACAGTTAATTTTCAATTTAAGGTATATGATTGAAATTTGAGTTAGAATGGTTAAGAAACCAAAGCCCAGGTATTTATCAAAGCATAGATTTTTTTTCAACTCGGAATACTTATCGTAAAACGGGTCTTATTCTCTACTCGTGTATACTCTAATACTCCTGAATGAGCTTTGATTATTTTTCTGGATAATGCCAGCCCAATTCCAGAACCATCCAATTTTGTAGTATAAAAAGGAACGAAAATTTGATGTAAGTCTTTCGAAGAGACTCCAGCTCCATTATCAGCAACGTCTATAATCACATTATCAAAATACCCTCTAAGAGTCACCTCAATTTTCCCATTTCGAATGTCAGATACGGCTTCCTCAGCATTCTTAATCAAATTGATAAGTACCTGACTAATTAATGTTCTATCAATGACTATATCATCATTTAGGTCATCTTTAACCTCCAACACAATGTTCGAAGAAGGCTTCATCAGTGTATTTATCATTTGAACCAATTCTGCGCTGTGTACAGATTCCAAGTGTGGCTTGATCGGCTTATTTATCTTTTTGTAAGACTCCACGAATTTCAAAATACCAGCTGTGCGTTCCTCTATAGCTTGGAGACTAGTGGCTATGTTTTGCTGATCTTGAAGCTCAAGGGTAGTAAGGCCTGACTCACTAATCATTTTTTTATTCACGACTCGTATGAGGGATAGGACAGGGGTAGCAGAGTTCATAATCTCGTGTGTCATCACACGCATAAGTTTTTGATAACTATCAAGTTCCTTCGCATCTAGCGAGCTTCTTATGTCAGTAAAAGAAACAAGCGTATGGCTTCTCTGCTGAAGCTTAAACACCTCAACCTTTGCAAAGAGTTTCTGTCCATCAATATGATCGATCCATTCCGAAAGTGATTCATCTTTTGAAGTCAATACTTCATAAATGTTGGGAAACTCCCTTTTCAGACGATCAATATTAATAAGACCAGGTAAGTTCAAAAGAGCATCAAAAGCCTTATTGGTAAAGACAATCTGACCATCATCTTGGAAGCAGACAACCGCAATAGACACATGTCCCAGAACCGTTTGTAATAAACGAAACTCTGCCTGCTTACTCGATTGCAGCTCTTCCATACTTTGCGTGATGAGCTTATATGCTTCCGCTAATTCTTTGGTGAGATTTTGGTTTTGATAAGACCTGTTAAAATCCTGATATTGAATAGATTGAAGGAAGTTAACCCAATTGCGTTCTTGCTTTTGTAAGTACCAATTGAGCTCAATGATAGCCACCAAAAGTAGTACCCCAATCATAATTGGGGTCACTATCAATTCTGTATTGTAATAGGAATAGACTAACCATGCCAGCAAGAATACCAGCACAATGACTCGCACCAGAATGAACCAAAATCCCTTTCTAAAGATCATATTTCTTCATTTTACGGTAAAGCGTATTTCTTCCAATCCCAAGTTCTGCAGCAGCTCGGCTGATGTTTCCTGCTTGCCTTTCTATTATCTCTTCTATCTTTCTTTTTTCTAGGTCGTACAGATTATCCTCTTTAGAAAGGGAGGTTTCATTTCCTATAAACTCATCGGTATCATCCATGATAACCATTCTCTCTATTGTATTTTTCAGCTCTCTGATATTACCTGGCCAATCATAATTCATCAGTTCTTGTAATTGCTCTTTTCTGAGAGAAAACCTTCGTTCATACTTTCTGTTAAACTCTGAGAGAAAGAATTCGATTAGAGGCGTTATATCTTCTCTTCTATGTCTCAATGGAGGCAATTCAATATGAACAGTATTAATGCGAAATAATAAATCTTGTCTAAATAGGGAAGAGTCACTTAGGATATCTATGGATCTGTGAGAAGTACTGATCACTCGTATATCAATAGCTCTAGGAATATGTTCACCAATACGTACTATCTCTCTGTTTTCGAGAGCAGAAAGCAGCTTAGACTGAAGTTGTAGTGTTAGGTCACCAATTTCATCAAGCAATAGCGTACCTAGATTGGCTGTTTCCATCAAGCCTGCTTTATCAGAGTTTGCATCGGTAAAGGCCCCCTTCATATGGCCAAACAATACCGACTCAAACAACCCTTTAGATATGGCACTCAAATCTGTCAATACAAATGGTTGAGCAGCACGATTTGAATGCTGATGAATGAACTTAGCCAACACTTCTTTCCCTGTTCCGTGCTCACCCGTTATAAGAACAGAAGCTTCTGTATTGGCAATTCTATCAACCATATTCATCACCTTCTGCATGGCCTGTGATTTACCTATAACCATACTATTAAACTGATTAATTTGACTGATCAGTGAATCCCTACTGGTGGATACTTCAGCTAATTTTAGTTGCGAATTGGCAAGGTTCAATGCAGCTTGAACTGTTGCTTCCAGTTTTTCATTAGAAAATGGTTTTTCTAGAAAATCAGTAGCGCCTTGCTTCATAGACTTTACCGCTACATCTAAGAAGCCATGTGCCGTGAGAACAATGATGGAAACATGGGGCTGCATGTCTCTTATTTTTTTTATCCAAGCCAAACCTTCAGAACCATCTGAATCCCCAATAGTGAAATTGAGATCAAGGATGATTACTTTTATTTGTTCCTGATGAAGGACAGACGAGATTGCATTTGGGTGAGTGAGTGTACTTATCTCACCAAAAGATTCTTCCAATACCATTTTGATGGTATGTAAAAGCAAAGGATCATCATCAATGGCAAGAATTTCCATACAGTAAATATAGATATTTACTGTTCCATGTTGGAACAGTGCGTTGTACCATTCCGCTCACTTTTCATGTCATTCTCAGCAATGAAATAACTTAACCTATTGATTATTAGATATTTATAATTTATGGCAGTCTTTTAGCCTTAAATAGCCTAAAATTGAATCTACGAAAATGACAAAGACTTTCATTCTATCTATCATCAGAAACATCTGGAAAAATAAGGTGACCTCCGCCATTAATGTGTTGGCCCTTACTCTAGGCCTTAGCAGTGCTACCTTTCTTTTTGTTCAAGATCGCTATGAAAATAGCTTTGACATTCACCAACCAAAGGCAGATGAAATATATCGTGTCAATCTTACGATGACCTATCCAAACCGTCAAATGCAAACGGGTAATACTCAATCTATGCTCGTTAAAGCTATTCGAAATGAATTCCCAGAGCTTGAGGGAGCTATGCAGCTTATAGGCCCTAGAGGTGGTCTGGTTACAATTAATCCTGGTACAACCAATGAAAAAATCTTTGAAGAAGGAAATAATCTCTTTTTTGCTGATAGTGTTTTCCTAAAGAATTTCGACTATGACTTTGTTGCAGGGAATCAGCGAACAGCTCTAGATAGCCGAAATGCTATTGTCTTATGCAAAAGAATGGTAGAAAAATATTATCCTGATCATGTAGGGCGTGAGGCTGACTTAATAGGTACTGAGATCAATCTTTACGACTCAATAAGAGTCTTCGTGACTGGAATAATTGAAAATCCTCCTAGTAATAGCAACTTTCCTTTTGAGATATTGGCTTCTTCAGAAGTGTACTACAAGTTGTACGAATGGGACAGAGACAACTGGTCCAATGTTTCTTCTGGTCTCACGTACATCGTTCTTAAAGAAGGACAAAACGCAAAAGAAATAGAAGAGCGTTTACCAGATTTAGTAGACAAGTACAGGAGCGAAGAACAAGCTCTCATCAACAGTTACAGCTTATTGAATTTGAAGCTCATTCATAATGAGCCGGCCTGGGGCTTTTCTGGAAATTACACAAACACTCCAGCCATCACGATAGGATTCACAGCAGTTGGGTTATTCATTTTACTTTCTGCATGTATCAATTTTATCAATATTCAGACAGCACAAGCTGTTACCAGATCTAAAGAAGTAGGTGTCAAAAAAGTACTAGGGAGTACACGCATACAGCTAATAGCTCAGTTTCTCACCGAAACATTGATATTAACTACTATCTCTTTCTTTCTGGGGTTATGGATCACAGAACTAGCACTCACAGGTTGGAATGGACTTTTAAGTATTGTCAGAATGGACATGCAGATTGATTCTTCTGTTTTTGTTTTTGGTGGCGTACTCATATTAGTAGTTAGTCTATTATCAGGTATTTATCCAGCCCTTAAGCTTTCCTCTTTTAATCCTTCAGAAACACTGCGAAGCGGATTTTCATTGTCATCAGGGAAAAAGGGAGGGTTGAGTTTACGTCACATATTAGTTGTCACTCAGTTTGTCATCACACAGATACTGATCATTGGTACTATTGTCATTGCCTTCCAAATGGACTATTTCATCAATAAGGAAATGGGCTTCAATAAAGAGGAGATGATCACTGTTACCACTTTCAAGCCGGATAGAAAGCAAATTGAACGTCTAGCTCAAGGCATAGAGTCTATGCCAGAAGTCATCTCATATACTTTATCATCAGGTCCACCCATGGATGCAGGTAGATACAATACTTCCTTTGAGGAAGTAGGGCATGAAGACAAAGGCGACATGCGAACTAGGAATAAGTTCATTGATCATCGATTCATTGAAAACTATGATATAGAACTAGTAGCCGGCAGAAATTTTAGAAAAACAGAATACAATGATACCATTGATGCTTTCATCGTGAACGAGGCATTGGTCAGAGAGCTGGAGGTAGATAGTCCTGAAGAGGCTATTGGCAAACAGCTACGCTGCTATGGTACCAAAGCCATTATTGTTGGTGTGACCAAGGATTTTCATTCTGATAAATTGGACAAGGAGATTGATCCAATGATTATGTTTCCTTGGCATGTGCAGGTCAGCAATGCCGATCTGAAAATAGCTTCTGGTAATCTTTCCACTGCTTTACCAAAATTGAGAGAATTGTGGATAGAAGTATTTCCAACTAGAGCATTTGCCTTCCAAACGATAGACGACTACATGAACGATGTTTACATAGTGGAAGACATCATGCTAAAGAGCATTCGAATATTTTCCATCATAGCCATTTTCATTGGGTGTTTAGGTTTATATGGACTTGTTTCATTCATGTCCATCAAAAGAACAAAGGAAATAGGTATCAGAAAAGTGCTAGGAGCATCTTATGGGGAGATTCTGTATATCTTCTCTAGAAAGTTTTTTCTATTGACGTTCATTGCATTCGTCATCAGTGCACCAGTGGCTTATAAAGGAATGGAGCTTTGGTTGAACAATTATGTGTATCGTATACCATTAAACTGGGAAATATTCGCTTTAGGTTTTCTTACTACACTGGTTCTCACGATGTTGACCGTTGGTTACATTTCCTTGAAAACAGCTAGAACCAATCCAATTGATACAATACAGTTCGAATGATTCTTACATCAATCAACCAGTGCAGGTAATTGTGCACTGGTTGATAATTGTTATCATTTAATTACATTCTTGGTATAGCCATCATATTGAACAAGTAGGAGCTATATCATGTTAATCGCTCTATGGAACAAAGACCTGCGATAAAAAAAGCAAAAGTACATGTAGATACTAGTTTAGAAGAAGCGTTTCAAAACACGGTGCTGAGACCTGTTATTAAAATGAAGCATGAACTTCTTATCGCATATTTTAAACAGTACATTGCCAACAGAAAATTTGATTTTACTGTGCTAAGTTTAGAGAAGAGACTGGAATATGTAAGTTCTTGTTTGGAGCAAGATCAAACTCTCAGAAGTGAGCTGAGAGGCATTATCATAGGTCAATTTACTATAGATGAATATGTAGAATACCAACACATAAGTAAAGCGGTCAACAAGCGAATATTGAACATCATTAAGAAAAGAGTAATAGATCACATAGATGTATTAAGTCATTGATATATTGCAACTTATCGCATCTTATCTTTACTCATGAATCAGCTCAATGACAACCTATATCATTTATCCATAGAGCAGTTATGCCAGCTTGTAACTAAACACTTTCCTATTTTCAATTACGACTTCAAAAAGCATGTTATTTTATTGAAGGACGATGATCATAACACCATTGGTACGGTTAGACTACCACTTCATTTTATGATAGATGACAAACTGAAGATCATCTCGAATAGTGCCAATATCTTGTACGCAAGTATTGAATCTGGCTATGCGGCCATAAATATGATGCAAGGACAAGATAGCGTCTATCATACTACTTTTGGTGCCTACACTACTCGAAAAAAACAAGGGTTTAGTCAGGTCAAGTACCTTAACAAAAAAGGAAAATCACGTGCCGGTTCTAGAGTTCGTTTGGCTTCCAAATTGGAGTTCTTTGAAAAAATCAATGAATCATTAACAGATCTTCTTATTACTTATGATATTGATCGTTTCGCACTTAATTGCAGTACCAGCTTAATTCCATACTTACATCAATCTAAGGTAAAGTGTCCATTTGAAAAGACAGACCTAAGATTGTACAAAATCCCCTTGCATATCCAACAGTCTAATTTTACTAATCTAGAAGCTGCCATCAAAAAACTCAAGGCTCCTATACTTTCTTATGAGGATAAGAACAGGGAATTAATGAAGCCCTTTAATCAACATATAATTAATAGTTGATTGAGTTTTACTCTTTCCAATTTCAATTACTTTTAAGGAAACTTTGAAAACACTGCATTTTAGCTTTTTGTAAGCCTTGCGATGAAATTTCATTGGCCAACCTAGACGTAATGAAAACCAGCAAAACACAACCTACATCTGAAGATGACTTAGAAGATTTATGTCAAAAATGTCTTGAGAAAACACTTTCTTCTAACATCCCCAAGCGTAAATTTTATCAACCTCGTTTAAAAAATCTGAATAAAGTAGAGGTACAGAAGTCAAGAACTCAGAGAGGCGTTCTTGCTCGACTTGGCCTGTTTTGTGTGGAGGCTTATAACAATTGCTTCCGCATTTACAAAGAAGTCCATAAAAGGCTATTCCCCCGTCGTAGCAAAATCTTTGGAGATCCTAGCCAAGATAACCTGGTAACAGGTCATCTTACGTTTGGTAGTAGAGCATCTGATTCAGATTCGCCCATTTTCAATATGCACCTAGAACTTTGGGCAAGAACTTACTGGGGAGGATATAGAAAACTTAGCGAAGGAAAGTCTGATCGAAAAGGAAAATTCAGCCTTCCTTATGATCTATTTTATGTTCATCGGTTCTATATCAGAAAGGTATGGTTGGCGGTCTATCAGACGGGTTATGAGCACTTTACAATAAATGGTCAACACTCTCCTGTGTATACGGAATTTAAACGTGTCCCAATAAGTAAGGGCGATTTAGTGGGAATCGAGTACTGCTGCCGTCAGGTTCAAATTTTCTACTGGGAATACCGGAAAGACACCCCATTACCACGAGTGGTGATTAAAGATCATGATAAAGATGCACCAGACAAATATTCTCCGGGCTTTAATGAAGCGATTGAGAAAACCTTTGTTCCAATTGAGCTAATAAAGCTCAAGCATTTAGAAATGATTCGATTGAATCAAGGACTGACCTATCAGCAAATAGTGGCTGATTATCCAGAAAACTTAACGGTTTGCATGGAGAAACAGCAACCAGGAAGTACGAGAGGAGATGATTGGTTTGGTCAACGAATGTTGAACGGAATGTATGCATGTGATTTCGATCGTGATCCTAAAAATCCAGATCTCTATTGGGTTCATCATCATTGGGGATCATATGAAAAAAGGCATCACTATTATGCAATGCCCGATGTTGATATGTGGTTTGAATTAACGGAAGATGGACTACCAAAGCCTGTCAAAATAACTCTTACAGGCCCACTAACAGCGGAAGAAAAAAATGAAAAGCAGAAGACAACTTTTACTCCTGCAGATGGAGAAAAGTGGTTAGCTGCAAAACGCATCTGCAGAGTAAGCGCTGGATTAAATGCTGAGCTTTCGCATCATTTCGCTGGAACTCACATCAATTCAGAGCAGTATGCTATCGCATGTTTTAGAAATTTAAGATTGAATCCAATAGCAGGATTACTAAAATCCTTCTTGCGCTCAGTTGTATTAGTGAATCATACCGCTGATCGCATTTTGGTTGGCAATGGGTATATCACGTCGGCTTGCGCACTTACTCCCAAAGGAATTGATCAGGTGGTGTATAAGACGATGGGAACATTAGATTGGAAAGGGTTTAGACCCATGCAGCCAATTAGCAAAGCCCATACTTATGCAAAGACTTCTAATCTATTCTGGGAGACTGTCTATGATTTTGTTTCTGATTTCATTGATGACTCAGCAAACAGAGAGCAAATTTTGAAACATTGGTTTGAAATATTTTGCTTCTCCGAGGATTTGGTAAAGCATAGTGTCCCTTTTTTTCTTTGCAATTACCTTCAAAATATTTTGCTTGATGGCAAAGGAAAGATGAAAAGCAATGGAGCATCAGATTGGTACAATCATGATCATCGTATGAAATTAAACGATGATCGACCAGAAGTTGATGGAATAAAAAAAGCAGTATCTACCATCACCGATAAATCAGAGGGGAGTGAGGTTACTGATGAAGACCTAGACCAACTAAAGCAAGCATGTACCTATATGATATACCAAGCTACTTTTGGGCACACTTGGTCTAACTCTAAACAATACGATGATATTGGAGAAGTACTCTATGGAAGTCTTGGAGTTAGATTCGGGGATGGTCCTGATGGTGTGATGGGACCAGAGTCTGATTACTCCATAGCTCCAGACCTTACTCGTTCTACACAAATGATGTGGTGGAGTAACATGCTATCTCACACTGGGTATGGATTTATCATCACCGATGAGGATCAAGATGTACCTCCAGATTTAAGAAAAAGGCTAGAAGAACAGCGACAAGCGTTTGCTGATCTTGGTCTAGACATAGACATCATTCAATCCCGAACAAATATTTGAAAGTCAGAAATATGAAATCAAACAACATTTCCATTTTCAAATCATTAGGTACTGCCGTTCATAGGTTTTTTGGCATTATGATTCTTTGGATCTATACCAAGGCATTTACTTGGGTATTAACCATTGTGGGAAGTCTCTTTATGCGAACGAAAATGTCTCATAATAATGGCATTGCTGCGGTTGGATCTATACGATTTGTCGATGATCCCAAGTTTCCTTTACATCCATTTTTCGAGCCTGGAAAGACACTTCCATGTAGGGTGAGACATGCGGCTGCTTCATTTATGGATGATGCCATGCGTGTAGTCAGAAGTATGTCCATAAAGATGGCAGATGATTCTAAAAAAAGTCCAATGGATATTGAGCTAAATACTGGTGAAACAGCTTTATTCTGGTCTATTGCAAGCTTCTTTCGGTTTGCTAAGTACAAGAAGACTCGTTTTGGAATGCAGTATGAAGATTACTACAGAAAATATCCAACGGGAGTTGAAGGTGCGCATGTAGGCATGAGAAGAGACCCTACGTCATTTTCTAATTTAAGGTACCATACACAAACACCATTTCTATATGAAGCGGAAGACAATGTGCTTCGATACATCAAGTACCGCACTATTCCAGCAGAGGATGTCCCTGAATCAGGATTGCTAGATGAATACGACATGTTGATTCCTGTTGAGAATCAACGTATTTTACCAGGAGAGACACGGGATAGAAATTACCTGAAAGAAGAATATGTGGAGAGGCTAAGAACTGGTTCCATAAAGTATAAGCTTCAAATTCAGCTCCATGAAGCCTCTGACGATGATGACCCTGAAATCTTTAATGGCTGCAAAAAATGGGATGAGCCATCTCACCCTTGGATGGATCTAGCGGAAGTCACTATGAATAAGCCTCTTGACTGGGCAGAAAGCACAAGGATGATCTTCACAATGAAGAATCTTCCTAAGGGACTCGGAATTATTCCATCTTATTCTATTTATGATTATAATTCGCTTAACTTTCTTCGTAGGCATTCAGATCTTGCAAGAAATGCACGAGTTTGGGCAATTAATCTATTCGGGATGCCACGTGAAATTCCTGATAATGACATAAGGAATTCAAATTCAGCCAGCTACTAAATCAACTATGAAAGAGGAGTTACTCTACGAAAGCAAAAGTTCCAAGGTTTTTCTGACAGATGACAAAAACCTTAAATACAAGGTTATTACTAAAATTCTTAATCAAGAGTTTCCTTCACAAGAGGCTATCAATAAATTTTATAATGAATTTGATCTAATACATAAGCTTTCAATAAAAGGCGTTCGTCAAAGTCTTGAGAGAAAAAAAGTAGACAATCGTCATGCGATTGTATTGCAATATGTTCCTGGACAAACCATCAGAGAAAGAATAGATGCGGGGGTATTTAGTATTACTGATTTTTTGAAGTATGCCATTGAGATATCCAATATCTTATCTCAAGTACATGCAGCTAAAATCATTCATAAGGATATAAATAGCCACAATCTACTCATTGAGGAAAAAAGTGAAAAAGTGCATCTTCTGGATTTTGGTATATCCACTAAACTGAACCTAAAAGGACAAAATCTTAAGAATCCAGAAATGCTGGAAGGCTCACTTCTCTATATTTCTCCAGAACAGACTGGTCGAATGAACCGTGTGGTTGATCACCGGACGGATCTTTATTCTCTTGGCATTACTTTTTATGAAATGCTGACAGGGAAGTTACCCTTTCAGTCTACAGATGCCATGGAGATGGTACATGCACATATTGCGAGTCAGCCACCTTCCATTTCATCTCATAGAGAAGGCATTCCTAAAATGCTGCAACGGGTCATTGATAAATTAATGGCCAAAAATGCAGAAGACAGATATCAATCGGCTAGAGGTCTTATGAAAGATCTAGATCAATGTTTGAAAAGCTGGAATGAGACAGGTGATATTCAAGATTTTGAGCTATTAAAGCATGATTTTTCAGGAGACTTCCAACTATCACAAAAACTCTACGGTAGAGAAAACGAACTTGATCTTTTATTGAATGCTTTTGATAGGGTATCTGAAGGTCAGCTGGAAACCGTGTTGGTAGGAGGATACTCTGGTACTGGCAAATCTGTATTGGTACATGAAACGCATCGTCCCATAACTGCAAAAAGAGGCTACTTTATAGAAGGCAAATTTGATCAATTTCAAAGGTCAAAACCTTACCTTGCTTTTGTTCAGGCCTTTACCAGTTTCGTTTCCATATTATTGACAGAAAAGAAAGACCGTTTGGAGCCTTTGAGGCAGCAAATTAAAAGTGCGGTTGGCGAAGAAGGCAAAGTATTAACCGAACTAATACCAAATCTAGTGCTTTTGATAGGGGAGCAGCCCAGTATTCCTAAGTTGGGTGGTTTAGAGTCACAAAATAGACTGAATTATTTATTCAGTTCTTTTATTAAAGTCATATCTACTTCAGATCATCCGGTTGTTTTCTTTATCGATGATTTACAGTGGGCGGATAGTGCGTCTTTGTCCTTGCTAGGTACACTTATGTCCAACAAAGAGCTGAGTCATCTGATGTGCATTTGTGCCTACCGCGACAATGAGGTGACTCCTGAGCACCCTTTTTCTATCACAATAGAAGACATTCGCGAGAAAGAAGGAAAGATCACTGAGATTAGTATTGGAAATTTAGATAAATCAAATGTTCAGCAGTTGATTTCAGATGCTACGGATCGTCCTTTCGACTCAAGTATTACACTTTCAGATTTAGTTTTTGAAAAAACACATGGGAATGCATTTTTCGTAACTCAGTTCCTTAAAAATCTAGCTAAAGAGTCATTATTACATTTCGATCAAGAAGAAAGGAAATGGACTTGGAATATCAAGCAAATTAATGACCGAAACATCACCGATAATGTGGTCGAATTACTTGCAGGAAAAATTGTCTTTCTTCCCGAAGAAACTCAGAATTTCTTAAAAGTTGCCGCATGCATCGGTAATAAATTTGATATAAAAACACTTAAGGCAAGCCATGACGACAGTACATTTAAGACTGACGATGATGAGTATGATCCTGCACTAGAAGCTATACAGACGGCCTTGGGAGAAGGCTATATTATGCCAGCAGATCATGGGTATCGTTTCATTCATGACCGAATCCAACAGGCTGTTTATTCATTAATACCAGAAGAAGATAAAAGTGCTTTTCATTACAAAATAGGAACACTTTTATGGAAAAAAGCCTCAGAGGAACAACTAGAAAGTCGCCTTTTTGAGATTGTCAATCAACTGAACCAAGGAATTGAGTTAATTGACTCTCATGAGGAAAAGGAGTCTATTGCAGAACTGAACCTAAAAGCTGGATTAAAAGCTAGAGATTCATCAGCCTTCCAGCCTTCCTTCCGTTACTTCGAGACGGGTATTGGGTTATTAAAGCCCAATCATTGGGAATCTCAATATGAATTGAGTCTTGGTCTATACACAGAAGCTGCAGAGTCTGCATACAATATGGGAGAGTTCGAACCCATGGATATGAAATTGAATGCTGTAATAGACAACAGGAAAGAATTAATGGATGTAGTGCGTCCATATGCCATACGAATCAATGCATTAAAGGCTCAAAATAAGCTCCAAGAAGCTATCGACACAGGTCTTGAAGTATTAGAGCAGTTGGGGGAGAAATTTCCAAAGAATGGACCTGTACCATTGGTAATGATTGACTTAGTTAAAACAAAAATAAAACTCATAGGAAAGGATCATGATCATATCTTAGGTATGAAAGAGATGACCAATCCTTACAAGGCCGCCGCTCTTAGAATTCTTAATGACATTGCATCACCCGTTTATTGGGCCAGACCAGCCATTTTGCCTTTCATCATTTTTAGAATGGTCAGGCTCTCATTGAAGTATGGTGTAACAGAAATATCCGCTTTTGGTTTTGCTACTTACGGATTACTTATGTGTGGCGTATTGGGAGACATGAGTGGTGGGTATCGTTTTGGTCAAATTGGTTTAGCCTTGCTCGACCGATTCGAAGCAAAAAGGTGGCTTTCTCAAATTTATACACCGATCTATGCACTCATTAATCATTGGAGTGAGCATGTGCATAAATCACTCGAACCTTTCTTGTATTCCTATAAAGTTGGTTTTGAAACAGGAGCCATTGAGTACGCTTGTATCAATGTAAATATCTATTGCAATCACATTTATCTCAGTGGAAAACCTCTAGCGAAATCTGAAAAGGAAATGAGGATGTTTAGTGAGCAGATGTTAAAATACAATCAAAAGACTAATTACAATTACAACCGAATATATCACCAAGCTGCACTTAATCTTCTTGACCTTTCTAAAGATCCAACTGTACTTTCAGGCGAAGCTTATGATGCAGTAGAGATGGCACCTATTCATGAGCAAGAAAATGATCGTGCTGCCACCTTTCTTATTCACATCAACAACTTGATGCTCAACTACCTTTTTCATAAAAATGATAAAGCACTAGAGCATTCCAAACTTACAAGACCCTTATTAGATGCCGTTTTGGCTAAATATGATGTAGCCATTTTCTGGTTTTATGAAGGCTTGGTCAGTCTAGCTGTTGCTCGAGAGAATAGCGGCAAAAAAAGTCAGCTTGTTCGTCGTGCAAAGAAAAACATCTCACAATTCAGAAAATGGGCAAAGTTCAATCCTACTAATCATCAACATAAACTAGACCTACTTCTTGCAGAGCTAGCAGCCTTAAAAGGCAATGATGATGAGGCTCGTAAGCACTTTGACCTAGCAATAAAAGGTGCTGAAAACGGTGAATTTCTGAATGAAGAAGCGCTTTCTCTTGAAAGAGCTGGATTGTACTATCTATCAACGGGACAGAATTTCATAGCGGAGAATTACTTACGTAAATCCTATCAGACATATAAAGAATGGGGCGCTACTGCAAAAGTGCAAGATCTTAAAAAGCGTTTCCCTAAGATTTTTCTAGGTTTTGATAAAGACGATTCCATTCACACGACCAAAACATCTAAGAGCAGCAGTAACTATACGGAAAATTCTTCTCTTGATTTAGAGTCTTTAATGAAAGCGGCACAAGCCATTTCAGGAGAAGTAGTTCTAGAAAAATTATTGAAGACTCTTTTAACTATTAGCATAGAAAATGCAGGTGCGGAATCTGGTTGTATTCTGCTCAAGATAAGAGATCAATGGGTCATTAGAAGTTCAAAATTCAACAATAGAGAACTTCAAACTGAAGACAAGAGAGTTCCTGAAGGGTTAGTACAATACATTCAGAATACGAATCAAAGCTTGGTGTTAGATGACATTTCGAAAGACCCAAGGTTTATGTCGGATAAGGCTGTTAAAGAGAATAGACTTAAATCTGTTTTATGTCTTCCGATGCTTAACAAAGGAAAGTCGGAAGGAATTCTGTACCTAGAGAACAACCTACAGGAATCCGTTTTCACGGAAAATAGGGTTCGATTTCTTGAATTATTGTCTGGACAAATCGCTGTTTCGATGGAGAATGCACAGCTATACGAAAATTTGGAAAACAGAATTGAAGAAAGAACGTCTGAATTGAAGAGTTCTTTGGAGAGCTTGGAATTAACTCAAGGAGAACTTAAAAAGGAACATGATAAGCTAGATGAAGCTAATAAAACAAAATCCAGATTCTTCTCCATCATTTCACATGATTTAAGAGGTCCTATGACCAGTTTCGTCGGTCTCAATGAGTTGATTAAACATCATATAGTCAAAACTTACGGAGCGAAAGAGGACAAAGAATTAGATGAAATAATTGGATACCTTAAAAGTTCTGCTAATCAAGTATCATACCTACTTGATAACCTGCTGAATTGGGCATTGAAAGAGGAGGGAGTCATGCCATTTAATTCCACAATGCTCAATGTAAAAGCCTGCTTCGACGATACCGTTTTATTGATGAAGCCTCAAGCTCAAGCAAAGTCCATTACATTAAAAATGCAATGCGATGAATCCATAGAGGCTCTTTTAGACAAAAATAGCTTCATGACCATTCTGAGAAACTTGTCTAGCAATGCAATCAAATTCACACCTGAAAATGGAAGCGTAAGCCTTCATGCAAAAGTGGATGAAAAAGAACTCATAGTGGAAGTTTCCGATACAGGTATAGGGATTGAGAAAAATCAAATACCTCTCATTTTTGAACTCAGAGATGACATTGTAAGATGGGGAACTAAAGGAGAAAAAGGAACAGGATTAGGCTTGAATCTGGTTCATGATTTTGTGAAGTCAAATGGAGGAAAAATCAAAGTTGAGAGTGAAGTAGGAGAGGGCACTTCGTTCGTGATGAATTTTCCATTGAGTTGATTCTTCAAAGTCTTTGGAGACTATCGAAGGCACCCGAGTAGAAGTAGCTGCCTTGTCAATTCCGTATTATTGCTCAATAATTTTTTGTTGGTGCTTTGCAGATACACAATGCGAGTAAATGTGTGCGAATTCTTTCCATGGATTGCAATGCTCTAAATTTGAAATAGTAGATTGCAAAAAAACAGTTGAACTCGACCATAATTTCCAATAAATATGAGCCTCGATATATCCTTTTCTATTAAAAATGCCAACCAGTATTCGGGTCGTTATGGCAATCCAGAAATGTGGGAAAATGCATTAGAAGATGCAATTCCATTTTATCATGCAAATGGTTTGTCTGAGCCTTATCTGCCTGCTATTCTCAATACGGATCCTGAAAATGTAAACTATTTGCAATGGGGGTTTGTCCCTGCTGAATTTTCTCCACAGATAAAGCGTAAACCTATTAAAACTTTTAATGCTAGGGATGACAGAGCTTTTAGCGAAAAAAGTATTTACTTAGAATCGGCAGAATCAAGAAGATGTTTGGTAATGCTGGATGGTATTTTTGAACACTACACCGTAGGTAAGGATAACTACCCATACTATGTTCAATTGAAATCAAGGGAACCCTTTATGGTTGGTGGTTTATGGCAAACATTTACGGATCCAGTGGATGATGTCAAAGTAGATACCGTAGCACTTGTTACGACCCCTGCAAATAAGGAAATGGCTTGGCTTCATCAAGAAGAGCCTTACACTCCAGAATCCCGTATGTTATTTATCGTTGATAAAAAGGACGACCAAACGTGGCTCCATGGATCCCCTGAAGAGGCGAAGGCTTTAATTAAACCATGCCCAGATGGATTATTCGAATATTATACCTGTCAACCACTAAAGACAGTAAAACTCCAGCATCGTATGTATCTAGGGAATGTTCCGTCTCTATTAGAACCTAAGGTGTATAAAGGCTTCAAACCATAATTGTTTGTTAAGATTAACTTAAATTGTATTTGCACATACAATCATATTTATTTGAAATTAGTTATCTGGTGGGATAAGATTATTTAGAACAGCACAGAACTCTTTAGTCTTCCTTGTGAAAGCGAAGCAAATATTGCTGATGTTTCACTAAAGACTCCAGGTGAAATCTGGCACAAGTATTTCAACCCCCCGAGGCACAGAAAATGGTGCTGACTCAAAAGGAGTCCACTAGTACCACTTTGGCTTTTCAGATTGATTAGTAATAATGGCTGATACTGACAAGAGTGATTTAGCTAGGGTCTTTATCTCTTTTTTTTGATAAAACCCGCTTGCCAACCTTCATGATTGCTAAAACAACCGCACCGAATACGATTCCTGTAAGAAACTCAAATAATAGAGTCGGTATGAAAACACTTTCAGCGAAGTGATGTACAAACGGCAGGTGATGTACGAAGATCCCTCCAGAGACTAGCATCAAAGCAACGGTACCGATAAACGTCAGTCCCTTTACTACTTTTGGCAGGGCACGAACCAGTAATGTCCCTATTTTGTCTGAAAAGGAATCTCGCTCCTCATTCAGACTTATGAGTGCTAATCCCAGGTCATCCATGCGCACAATTAAAGCTACCAAACCGTACACACCAACGGTGGCCAGAATTGCAATGATACTTACTACTACGAGCTGGATTTTTAGTGGCTCTCCATTAACCGCACTCAGCGCGATGATAACGATCTCTACCGAAAGGATAAAATCAGTGAGGATGGCTGAACGGATCTTTTGCTTTTCCAGCTTTAAGATTTCTGCCTTTGTAGCTGTTTCTTTTAATGCAGAAGGTTTCGCTTTTTTGTGTGGTACGAAATACTCAAAAACCTTCTCTGCACCTTCATACGCCAGATAAAACCCACCTAGTAAGAGCACCAGCGTAATCACAGAAGGAAGAAAAGCACTGAGCAGAAAAGCGACTGGTAAGATGATCAATTTGTTGATCAGGGAGCCTTTGGTTATCGCCCAAAGAACAGGAAGCTCCCGAGCGGAGGCAAAGCC
>JBGCFL010000094.1:0-20081 GCA_045106975.1 Ekhidna sp.
CGAAACAGCATTTCCAGAAAGATCTGATACATTGTTGACTGTTAAAACCCTTGTATCACCAGAGACTAATTCTGATACTACTAGATGAACCAATGAATTATTATCACTATCTCGTTCTGCACTTGATACCGTAATACTTCCATCAATAGTGTAATTACCTGCAACAGTTGCTGTCGATTCCTGGACTGACTCGCTAAATATCACATCCAATGCTGTTGATGAAATGACTGAAATGCTAGAAATCGTAGGGGAAGTAGTATCTGGTGTATCATCAAAAATACTGTTCTCTTCGCCCGGTGTGCCTCCTTCTGTATCCGTTGATGTTCCATAGTTATTTAAGGAATAGTCAGGACCATTGGGATTGACTAACTCTGTCGTTTTCCCTGACGTAGAGGATGTATAGGTTATTGTATAAATATCTGTATCTAGTGAATTTGTAATGGTAATATCATCGCCCCCGTTATTCAATGCACGAAAACTCGCAACCTCTAATACATCTCCGTAAGAATTGAACAAAGCACCATTTCCTGTGTTAGTCAAAATCACATATGCATCTGGCTTTAAAATAAAGCTGCCAAAAGCACTTGAAGTACCAGACTCGTCACTAAAAGTCCAGTTTTCCATTTGAATGAATTTGTCTGATACATTTAGAAGCTCAATGAATTCCTCATTTGGAATGTTACTATCTTCACTAGGAGCTGCATAAAATTCATTGACAACCACATCCTCTGCTTCAGCTTCCTCGACAACCAAATATTCAAATGAACTTTCACTATTGGCCGAAATAGCATTCCCATTTTCATCCTCCACATTGTTAACAGTTATAGTATATGAGTCTCCATTCGTTAGTGCACTAGTTGTCAAATGAACAAGGGCTGAGTTATCTCCATCTATAGCAGCATTGGATACTGTCACTGAACCATCAATTGAATAATTAGTAATGGTTTCAGCAATGGCTTGATTTACATCTTCGCTAAACAATACATCCACTTCTGTTGATGAAATAGCAGTGACCGATTGAATTGTGGGTGGTGCAGAATCGGGAACTACCCCGCCAGTAACTACAAAATCATTGAAAAAATGATTGTCCGCTGGAGAGGCTGCACCAGACTGTAGGATTAGAATTCCAAGGTGAGAGCTACTTTCAATGGATGCATCAGAAACGGTCCCAGCAGAAACGAATGAACCAGTATCATCTTCATCTACAAATAATTCCCAAAGTCCAGAAGCATTCCTTATTACCCTTATTCTAAAAGGATTACTTGATGAACTATTGACTAATCCTGTAGCGGTGCTAATTAAAGGAGTTGAGTTTGCACTGGAAACACCATCCTCAATTTTGTGAAGTGCAATCCAATCCTCTGTATCTCCAATCCTTATAAAGTATCCATTTTGAGTCTCTGAGAGGTCTGAGTTTTCACTAACTAAGAAAAAATCTACGTAATTAGATCCTGATGTCCCAAACTTAAGATTTACAAAAAACTCCCAACTAGCCTCATATATTGACGTGGAAGGTGTAGAAATAGCATACTCCAGGGAAGATGATAAATCACCAGCAGCTGAACGAAGTTGCTTATCACCCGCCTCATCGACCAAGATAAACTGACTAACATCCCCAACCCATGAAGGAGTGAAAAGGGTAGGTGAATTTCCCAATGTTTCATCTTCAAAATTTTCAGTAATCTGCGCAAATGAAACAGAAGCCTGAACAAATAAATAAATAAATAGTAATCGTCTCATTGGAGTCATTCGAGTCAGGCATTAAAAGTAGTAGTTTTGTGTTGCAGTAAAAACAAATTAGACATTAAGCAATAATGAAAGTCGCTTTAATAGGTGCTACAGGCCTGGTAGGTAAAAAAATGTTGGAAATTTTAGATGAACGAAATTTTCCTTTAGACACCCTATTGCCTGTTGCTTCTGAAAGATCAATAGGTAAAAAAATTCGATTTAAAGATCGTGAGTTTGAAATCATATCTATGGAAAATGCGATTGATTCCAAACCTGATATTGTGCTCTTTTCTGCCGGAGGATCTGTCTCTTTAGAGTTTGCCCCACAGTTTGCTGAAGTAGGGTCTATCGTTATTGATAATTCATCGGCTTGGCGAATGGATGATACCAAAAAGCTGATTGTCCCAGAAGTGAATGGTGATGAAATAAGTGTTGATGATAAAATCATAGCAAATCCTAACTGCTCTACTATACAACTAGTTGTGGCAATGAAGCCACTGCATGAAAAATTTAAAATTAAGCGCATTGTTGTATCAACATATCAATCTGTAACTGGCTCTGGTAAAGGTGCTGTAGATCAATTGGATGGTGAACGTGCAGGAAAAGAAGTCACTAGAGTATATCCTCATAAAATAGACATGAATGCTCTTCCACATATAGATGTATTTCAAGATAATGGATACACAAAGGAGGAAATGAAGATGACGAATGAGACTAAGAAAATTATGGGTGATGATAGCATTCAACTAACAGCAACCTGCGTTCGTATTCCTACAGTGGGCGGACACTCTGAATCGGTTAATATTGAATTTGAAGAAGAATTTGATTTAGCGAACATTCATGACCTGCTCCACCAAGCCAATGGAATTTCTGTCGTGGATAATCCATCTGCCAACGAATATCCAATGCCATTAAATGCTCATGAGAAAGACGATGTTTTTGTAGGAAGGATAAGAAGAGATGAAACCCAACCAAAGACTTTAAACATGTGGATTGTCTCTGATAATTTGAGAAAAGGTGCTGCAACCAATGCAGTTCAAATAGCTGAATACCTGATAGCAAACAAGTTGGTTTCTTAATGTGGAGATGAATGATTTCTTAGATATTCTTAAAGGAGAGGAAGTCAAAAAATTCATTGTTGACAATCAGAATACTGACTCCCAGAAGCTACTTCTAAATCCTCCAAAGGAATTTAAAAACAACATTCGAATCATTGCTGATCAAATATTAGCAAGAAAAAAAGCCAAAGGAAAGCTAAGTTCTTGGAGCGAGAATATAGACTTAATCATGCCTCCCCCACTTTCTATTGAGCAAGCTTCTTCTGAAAGCACTGGTATTTATAAATCACGTCTTCTAAAAGGCCAACACCTGATTGATCTAACCGGCGGAATGGGGATTGATTGTCTAGCTCTAGGCAAATACTTTTCAAAGATCACTTATGTAGAGCAACAGCATGATCTCTGCCGTGTATTCCAACACAATTGTGATGTGTTAGGACGAAATATCAATGTGCTAAACAAAAAAGCAGAGGATGTCCTAGAGTTATTGAAAAGTGATGCTAGCTCAAAGGTTTTTTATATTGATCCTGCAAGAAGAGATGACTCAAAAAATAAGGTCTTTAAACTTGAAGACTGCTCTCCCAATCTCAAGGAATTAATTCCAATCATGAAAGAATTAGGCAATCAAATCCTAATTAAACTTTCGCCTCTCATAGACATAAAATCAATTTTAACGGAGTTTCCACATGTAAAAGAGATTCACATTGTCTCCATAAAAAATGATTGTAAAGAACTACTAGTTTCGATTGATTTTTCATGCAAAGATGAAACAACAATTAAGACAGTAAACTTAGAAACTGAACAGGCAGAATATCACTTTAAGTTAAGCGAGGAAAAGAATTCAGAAAGCCAATATGGAAATCCTGAAGACTACATTTTTGAACCAAATACGTCTATTTTAAAAAGTGGTGCTTTCAAAAAAATTGGAGAAGATTTTGAATTAAAAAAACTTCATAAGCATACACATCTCTACACATCGAATAGCATCGTCAAAGGTTTTCCTGGCAGAGTTTTTCAGATTATTTCAGATGCGGACAAAAAAAGTATTAAGCAGTATGGAAGCTATGGAAAGATGAATGTAATGACGAGAAATTATCCTGTAAAACCTCATGCTTTGAAAAAAAAATGGAAGCTGAAAGACGGTGGTAATTTCTTCTTAATAGGCTTTAGAGATTTCAGTGAAAAATCAAATCTGATAATTGCTAAGCGTATTTGATAATTACCTATCTGGGAGCGAGATATGAAAAGCAGAGCCTCTATTCACTTCACTGTCTATCTTAATAGAACCTCCCAGTCGCTGTATCAAATCGCCACATAATGCCAACCCAAGACCACTTCCTTGTTCTCCGGTTGTTCCTAACTGGCTGGTCAATTCACTAGAAAAAAGTTGATCCACTGTTTCTTTATCCATACCAATTCCATGATCTTCAACTGATATGACTTTCCTTTTATCCTGATCATGCGCCTTTATGAAAATCTTAGATTGCTCATGAGAAAATTTAATAGCATTGACCAAAAGGTTTCTTAAAATAATTTTGACTATTTCTCTATTTGAATTCAGTCTGAAACTCATCTCATCGTCATAGATAAAAGCAATCTCTTTCAACTTTAATCGTTCCTCAAATTCTTCCTCTAACTCCGTCATAACAGACAACAAGTCAAAATACTCCCTTTCTAGTTCTGCACTTTCCATCTGACCTCCAGCCCATCTTAATAAGTTTCCTAAGAGTCCAAGTAAGCTCTGAGACTTCTCTCTTAGCTCTGGAATAACCTCTATGATCTCCTCTTTGGTCACCATTTCTTGATTCAGTAAATCCACGGAATGTACAAACGCCTGCATGGGTGATCTTAGGTCATGCGAAACGATACCGAATACCTTCGTTTTGAAGTCGTTCAAACTCTCCAATTCTTCTTTTTGCTTTTCCAGTTTCATCCTAATACGAATGATAATCACTAGCATTATTCCTACAGAAATGACTATGAGTCCTAATCCAATAATGATCCACTTTCTCTGCTCTGCCAGTTTTTCATTACTATTATTTTCTGTCTCTAGTACTCGAAACTTAAAGAGTCGCTGATAATACGATAAGAGCTCCAGCTCATTTTTAGTAGTCACATTTTGAACACTATCCAAGTAAGCTTCATATTGAAGATTTGCCAAATAAGCACGATCGTATATCTTCAAAGAAGCATAACATTTTGACAGTGTTTTACTACTCAAATAAATCAATTCCTTCACCTGGAGTTCTTCCGCCAAGTTATAAGACAAACGAGCATACTTAAGCGCCGCATTCTTGTTTCCTCTTGCCAATTCCAATTCAGCCATTAGTTGATTGGCCCTTGCCATACTTCTTTTACTTCCATACTTAGTAGCACTCGAAAATGTAAGCTGAAGCAGTGAATCTGCTGCAAAGAAATCAACCTCTTCGAAGGCGACCTCAGCAAGGTTGAAATATAAAATAGAGGACAATTTTATAGACTCATCATCTAAATACTTGGCTGCTTCATTGAGATAAAAATGAGCAGAATCGTAGTAATTCAAGTCTAAAAAAGATTTTCCTAAATTGTTATTGATCTCAAATAAGCTCAGATTTTTTTTGAGTTTTTTTTGAATTTTCAATTCCGACTTGAAGTAGTCAATGGCATCTAAATCAAAACCTGCAGCACTGTAAACGTTACCTAGATTCCCTAAATTTTTTGCTTGAATTTCTTTATACCCCTTGACTTCACATATTTGTAGAGAAGCTTGAATATTTTGCATGGCGAGCATAGGGCTACCCAAGGACCAATAAGCAGTTCCCAGTCTATTCAGTGAAAGGGCTATTAAAGAGTCATCCTCTAATGGCAAGGCCAATTCATAGGCTTCTTCAGCTAAAGAAAGACTTTTAGCCGGATTATCATAGACTGACATATCCGACTCAGATGCTAAAGATATTATGCGAAGGCTATCAACAGTCTTCTCTTGAGCTAAGGAAATAAAGCTTTGGCAAATGCAAAATAGGAAGATGAGAATTTTGAAATTCACTTAAGTTTTTGAGATTGAATTACCTCAAAAATACATCTCAAAATTTGAAGTTAAAACCTTCCAAAACGGAAGCTCAGAACACCCGATGTATTAGTAACTTTTTTGTCTGTTACATTGGCTAGCTCGGTTCCTGAAATGTATCTGTAGGTAACGCCAGCAGCAATTCGAAAATACTTGGTAATATTAAACTCCAACTGGATACCAGGTTCTACAACAAAAAATATGGAGTTTTCAATTGTAAACTCTGAGTCTGCTACATTACTCGCAAAATAATTTTTATCCACTACTTCAAAAGATCCCACCCCTAAGATGATTGGCATGCTTAAATGAATGAGTTCTTTATGCGCTATAGTTGGCCCAATTAGTACTCCTCCATACCCTCCATGAAGATTCAGATTCTTTGGTGCAGGATGATTAGGCACAGTGCCTTCAAATTCAACATTGGTTACTAAGCCATAACCAGCCACTCCGAACAAATACCTTCTGTTAATGATGAATCCACCATATGCTCCTGCTACTAAAGCTCTTTCACCCATGAAATTGCCCACCTTTAAGTCCATCGCCCCAAAAGCATTTAGGTCATTCCCTTTGCTCAAAAGGGACTTTACTTCCTCATTGTCAGGGTCATTCGTATCTACGTAACGTTGAGAAAACGAACAAACGGAGAATAGTAGAAATGAGATGTATAGTATATTTTTCATACCTTAGAATACGTACTTAAAAGAGACTGCAGCATCCCAAAAACGCCCTCTAGTATATCTCATGCCTATAAAATTAAAAATGGGCTTTATATCAAATCCTATTGTTGCTGGTACTTCAAGTGCTCGGTATTCTATTCCCAAACTCGCATCAACTCCCATTGTAAAGAAACTCTTGGCTTCAAAGGCAAATTCATCACCAGCCTCATTTGTTAAGACTTTAGCTATGTTGTCAAACTTCTCATAACCAACATGCCCCCCTACACCATAATGGAGATAAAACTTCTTATTGAAAGAAAACTCCATGGGCTCATGAAATTGGTAAATAGCAGTGATTTGCGTACCCTCATTTCTGCCACTAAGAATAAACTCTACAGCTTCGCTTTCAGTAATAAAATTTTTGAAAGTCAAGCCGGAAGTATATCCCAATCTGATACCAGCAGACTTTTCATATAGTTCTTGGCTCTGAGAAGAAAATACAATAAAAAAAAGGAGGACGGTTAGGCAGTGCTTCATTAAGGGTGATACGATTAATTTTTATCAACAAAAATAGGTGTGTCTTTTATCGCGACAATAATCTCACCTCCTTCGGCTTCAATTTGGAGCTGGCTGTGTCTGGAATTTGCATTCCCAACAAAACCTGAGAGTGATATCCCTCCTTCTGCATCAAGTACTTCCTTTTGCATCAAAAGCATACTATTGGGAAGAATCATTCGATCCTCAGCTCCTTTAATAAAGGTTTTGATATAAGAAGACTGATTTAAAATAAGATTGATATCAGTCGATTTTCCGGTAATATCAATGTTCTTAAAATCCTTAACGATTCTGTTTAAGTAAATATCCCCGTAACTAAAATCAAGTCTTGCAGATCCTCTAATAACATCAGCAGTCAAATCAGTGAATGAACCCTCACACATTACCTCATTTACATCATAGAGAAATATTTTATCGTTTCTTGAGTTGAATTGAGCTCTTCCTACTTTTTCTATTCTAATTTCAGAACTACCACTTTCAAAATTCAGCGAATTAGCTTCATCCATTTTTAGCTCCGCAGCTCTTAATGAAACAACAGCAGAGTTAATTTTTCCAAAAGAAGACTTGCCATAGCTATGTTTCAAATTAATGGTCTCCGAAAAATTGTTTGCTTTAATATCTCCATGAGATACATTTAAGTCAATCTTACCACTAAGATCTGCGAGGTAGACGTCTCCATATTTATTCTCAACGCTCAATATCACATCTTCTGGTAGCCAGATTTCATAATCTACTTTCAAATTATTACTACCTATAGCATCTCCTACATCACTCAAAACCCCACTCAAAAAACCTTTCCCACTATCTACTTCCGTAATCGCCGAAATCACACTACCTACTTTTCTAAACTTAATATTTACTTTCTCTAGCGACTTAGTCACTGCATTGCTTTTACCTTCTGCCTTTACAACTGCTTCAAATTTTACTGAATCTTCGTTCCATGTACGTACAATTATTTCACCGTACTTACTCACAACCTCTACCTTCCCATTTTCAGGTACAGCAAATGTTTTCTTAAAATCACGCTCTAGTCGCAATTGTCCATTGACCATAAAGGCAACAAACAGAAACAGTAGCGATATGTTAAAGTGTTTTTTCACCCTTTTCTTTGTCTAGTTCTTTTAATATTTCTTCTAAAATTTGAAGCTTCATTCGATAGTTGTCCATCATGGCTTCAATCACTTCTTGATTATCTACGTTATCCTTTAAGTCATTCTTCAACTCTGCAAACGCCTCATCCATCGCATCTAAGTCTTTCAAAATTCTATCATCAGAAATCTCATTTCTAACCAATGCTATCTTTTGATCAATGGCATTACCATAAAAATTTTCAATTTCAGCGACCTCACCAGAAATAGAATCTGATTGGTTTTGATAAGATGAAAATACAAAACCCATGACAAGAAGGAGACTAGCAGCCACGCCAATAGTCCATCCAAAGTTTCTCTTCTTCTCAGGAATAATTTTATCCGAAATTTCCTCCCAAGCCTTATCTACATCAAAAGGGTATAGCTCAAAATCCTCTTGGCTACTTTTAATATGATCTTTAAGATTATCCTGCATTTTGACTCCTTTCTTCAGCTAGTATTTTTCTTATTCGTGCCTTCGCTTTGCAATATTGGGCTTTAGATGCTGACTCTGTTACACCCAATATTTCTCCAATTTCCTTATGATCGTATCCTTCAAACAAGTACAGGTTTAAAACAGTCTTGCAACCATCAGGAAGCAGATCCACACACTCCATAATCTGAGCTGCTTGAAAATTGGCATACTCGAAATTATCCTCATCTTCCTCAATATAGTCTTGTCCTTCCTCCATAGAAGAAGTATCTAGTTTCTTCTTTCTTATGGCATTAATGCAATTGTTTACAACAATGCGTTTAATCCATGAAGAGAAAGTATTTACCTCTCTCAACTTTGGTAACTTCTGGAAGGCATCTATAAATGACTCCTGAAGCAGATCCTTAGCTTCTTCTTCATCACCCATCATACGTCTACAAATGTTATACATCGCCTTTGCATACAGGCCATAAAGCGACGACATGGCCGCTTGATCTCCTTGCTGGCTCTGAATAATCAGATGCTTATGTATCGTGTGTGTGGTGCTCACTTGTGGGTCTATAGACATAACCTATTATCAAAGGTTTCCATAAAGACGAGAGAAAATCATATTTCGATGAAAAATTTTCTCTTCTTTTATATTAAATCCTTCTAGCTGCACTTCTTTATGGATATTTTTTAGTTGTGAGGATTCCAGTGAGGAAAAAGTCTGAAAGAAGAGGTGCATTGTTCCCAGTAAAAAAGAATTATTATTTAAACGTTGAAAATCAGTCACAATCAAGCTTCCTTCTGAGTTTACTACTCTTTTTATTTTCTTCAATACTAATGACAAATTCACCGCATTGAAACAATCAAGAAAGAATGGACAAATGATTACATCATATTTAGACTGGAAATCATGAGTGAGCAAATCTGAATGGATAAAGTCAATAGAGTTTTTACTCACTCTAGTTTTTGCTATCGCTATCATCTTCTCCGAAAGGTCAAGAAAAGATACTGACTTGCATTGCGGCAAGGACTCCAACAGTTCGCCAGTCCCTCCTCCGAGAATCAAAACTGAATCTGTCTCCTTTATTTTCTTAAGAAAATAGCATTGACTTTGCATGATAGATTTTCCAAAAATCAACTTGGATAAACGATCATAAAAAGGTGCAATAAAATTGAAGTTATTATCCAAGAGTTCGAAATTATTAGAAATAACTCAATTCAAACAATATTGGAATTACGAAGACTCCATCTCCTATGATTCGATAAATTCCTCCTTTTGACATTTGTTGTTCTCTTAGGAAGACTAAAGTGTACATCAAGAAAACAAATAAGAAATACATTGCGATTAGATTGAAACTAAAAATAGAAAGTGAAATACCTACTGAGAGTAAAATTAGGATCAGTTTCAATACTCTTTTTTCACCCCATGTAGTTGCTATTGAATCAAACTTATCCTTTTTATCCTCCTCTTTTTCAAACCAACTAAATAGAATTAGATTCAAATAAGTGGCTATCAAAAGTAAAATAAAAGATAGCCAACTAAATTCCTGACCTAGAAAAAAAGGTACTAGAAGGATGCCTGAAGTATAAATGATGGATACATACAGTTCTTTCAATCCTTTCATAGAAAGCCATCTCTGGATTGATAGGTAGATCAGCGATAAGATACCTAGAGTACATCCAGTAAAAAGGATCATCATTGGAACTGTAAAAACACACATCACACAAAAGAACACAACCATAACCATCGCTAATTTTAATGCTCCTTCATTCCGTTCATGAAACAAATATCGAGGACGCTTGGGATGTTTTGCTCCCCTTGAATCACGTATGTGATCAGTTGTATAAATTAACCAGACCGCAGAGGCCAAAAGAAAGTAAACTGGAAAATCAATTTCTATTCCTGATTGGGCACAAAAAAATCGGAGCAGTATGACTGCTCCGATTACAATGTCTATAGACAAATATTGTAAAACCGAATAAAATCGGTTCATAGTTAAGATTGAGCTAATGCCTCTGCTCCGCCTACAATCTCTAATATCTCTTTAGTAATAGCTGCTTGTCGAGTTCTATTGTAAGTCAGCCTTAGATCTTTCAATAAATCGTCAGCATTTTCAGTTGCTTTATCCATTGCTGTCATTCTAGCTCCATGCTCTGATGCGTTAGATTCTAACAACGTTTTATAAAACTGAATTTTCAAAGATTTAGGCACCAATTCATTGAAAATGAATTCTTTCGATGGCTCGAATAAATAATCTATTTCACCACTTCCTTCATCTTCATTTTCTACCTCAAGGATTGGCAAAAATCGTTCCTGATTTACAACTTGAGTAGCAACGTTTTTAAATTCGTTGTAGATAATGTCAACAGCGTCATACTCACCTTTCATAAAACCATTCATCGCCAACTCAGCAACCTTTTTTGCATCCGCAAAATTCAGATCACTAAATAAATTTGAATAGTCATCTATTAGATTATACTTTCTCTTCTTAAAAAACTCTAACGCTTTCTTTCCAATAGGCAAAATTTGTAAGTTCCCTTTAGCTTCCGCATCACTATATTTCTCAGCAATCAAAGCTTTAGCGCTTTTGAAAACACTCGTATTGAATCCTCCACAAAGACCTCTATCTGAAGTGACTACAATCAAAAGTACGTTTTCAATTGGTCTCTCTTCTGCGTAAGGATTATCTCCAGCATCAGTCCCTCCTGCAGAAACATTCTGAATGATTTCAGAAAGTTTTTGTGAGTAAGGTCTCATCTGAATAATTCTATCCTGAGCTCTTCTCAACTTAGCTGCCGCCACCATTTTCATAGCTTTGGTAATCTGCTGAGTAGATACTACTGATTGAATCCTTCCTTTTACTTCTTTAAGATTAGCCATTTGTTATGGTCTGTTTTAAGTCTTAGTTAAATCTTGAAGAGATATCCTTTGCAATCTCAGTTGTCTTAGCAATTGCTTCCTCACTTAGTTTTCCTGCTTTAAAATCAGCAAGTGCATCCTTTCCAGAATTTCTCATTGATTCAATAAATGCTGCCTGAAACTCTCTTGCTTTGTTTACAGGAACACTATCCATTAAACCTTTTGTAGAAACATAAATAATAGCTACCTGCTCTTCTACAGGAACTGGAGAGAATTGAGGTTGCTTCAAGATTTCCTGATTCTTTCTACCTCTATCAATTGTTCTTTTAGTTGCTGCATCCAAATCCGAACCGAATTTAGAAAACGCTTCCAACTCTCTAAATTGTGCTTGATCCAATTTCAATGTTCCAGAAACTTTCTTCATTGACTTGATCTGTGCACTACCTCCAACTCGGGATACTGAAATACCTACGTTAATCGCTGGTCTAATACCTGAGTTAAATAAGTTTGTTTCCAAGAAAATTTGTCCATCCGTAATAGAAATTACATTGGTTGGAATGTAGGCAGAAACGTCTCCACCTTTTGTTTCAATAATTGGAAGAGCTGTCAATGATCCACCACCTTTTACTTTGCCTTTCAAAGAAGGAGGAAGATCATTCATTTGAGAAGCAATCGCGTCATCATTGATCACTTTAGCCGCACGCTCCAAAAGTCTTGAGTGAAGGTAGAATACATCTCCAGGATATGCTTCACGTCCCGGAGGTCTTCTTAGAAGAAGAGAAACTTCTCTATAAGAAACAGCTTGTTTTGACAAATCATCATAAACAACTAATGCTGGTCTACCTGTATCCCTGAAATACTCCCCAATTGCCGCACCTGTAAACGGAGCAAAGAATTGCATTGGTGCTGGATCAGATGCTGATGCGTTTACAATCACCGTATAAGCCATTGCACCCGCTTTCTCTAGCTGAGCTACGATACCTGCTACTGTAGATGCTTTCTGACCGATAGCAACATAAATACAAAATACAGGCTCTCCTTTATCGTAAAATTCTTTTTGATTAATTATTGTATCAATAACAACAGCTGTCTTACCAGTCTGTCTATCACCAATCACCAATTCTCTCTGTCCTCTACCTACTGGAATCATGGAATCGATTGCCGTGATACCAGTTTGCATTGGCTCACTAACTGGCTCTCTGAAGATTACACCAGGAGCTTTTCTTTCCAAAGGCATTTCGTAAGTCTCCCCTTCGATTGCTCCTTTTCCATCAATAGGCTCGCCAAGAGTGTTAACAACTCTACCACAAACACCATCACCTACTTGTATCGAAGCAATTTTACCAGTTCTTTTAACCGTATCCCCCTCACTTACATTACTTGAATCACCAAGTAACACCGCTCCTACATTGTCTTCTTCTAAGTTCAGTACCATGGCATTCAAGCCATTAGCAAACTCCAAAAGCTCACCCGCTTGTGCATTGGATAAACCGTAGATTCGGGCAACCCCATCACCTACTTGAAGTACTGTACCTACTTCTTCAAGCTCTGCTTCTGTTTTATGATTAGAAAGCTGCTCTCTTAAAATTGCTGAAACCTCATCAGGTCTTACTTGTGCCATAATAGTATTTCGTTTCGCTTTTCAGCTTAGTGTTTATTTTGAAAACTTCAGTTTAAGATCTTTCAATTGTCCGCTTACGCTTTGGTCAAGTTGTGTATCACCGAGGCTCAACACATATCCACCAATAATTTCAGGATCTACTTTTTCATTTAAGATAGGATCCTTGCCAGTCATTTCTTTTGCTAATTTTTCAAATGCCTTTTTTTGTTCAGCATTTATCTTAGAACTAGTCGTCACAGAAACTTTCGCAAGCCCTTTCTTAGTATTGTATAATTCAAGATATGCTTGGGCAATTTCTTCCAGCAAGCTTTCTCTATTTTTCTTAGTAACTACATCAAATGCCTTAAGGGTTAGATCTTGCACCTTACCAGCAAAGATCTTGGTCAAGATGTCCGCCTTCTTCAAGTTTGATATAATGGGGCTCTTAAGCATGAGTGCAAAATCTCGATCTTCTGCACAAATACTAACAAACATATCCATGTCTGCTTTCACCTTGTCAATCACCTTCTTTTCCTCAGCCAGCTCTATAATTGGCGTTGCATATCTTACTGCTATCCTGCCTGCTGACATCCTTAGTTAATTTTAACTTCTTTAATAAACTTGTCCACCAAAGCTTTTTGAGACTTATCGTCAGCTAGTTTCTCTCTTAGAATTTTTTCTGCGATATCCACAGAAAGAGACGCTACTACCTCTTTAATTTCAGAAACGGCTGCTTTCTTCTCCATTTCAATGGACTCTCTTGCATCTTGAAGCATCTTAGAAGTAATTCCTGAAGTTTCCGCTTTTGCATGCTCAACAATTCCTTCTGCTTGAGTTTTAGCTTCTTTTAGAATTTGATCTTTTTCAATTCTAGCTTCTCTCAATATGTACTCATTATCAGCTTGAATTTGCTTCATCTCTTCTTTTGCATTTTCTGCAGCTCGAAGTGAATCTTCTATTTGAAATTCTCTCGCTTTAAGAGCACTTAGTATCGGCCTCCAAACGAATGCTCGAAGGATAACTAACACTATTAGAAAGATGATCAATTGCCATATGATCAATCCTATATCTGGGGTAACTAATGCCACGATGTATATTATTTAATAGTAAATGTCTTTTCAAAAAAACTTGGCCATGCTACCTAATGTAGACACAGCCAAGTCGAATGAGGATATTAATTTCCTGATCCTGCCAATAGTCCAACTACAACGCCGAAAAGAGCCGCTCCCTCAATAAGGGCTGCTGCAATAATCATTGCTGTTTGGATTTTACCAGCTGCTTCTGGTTGTCTTGCAATACTTTCAGTAGCTCCTTTACCGATCAAACCGATACCAAGACCTGCTCCTATTACTGCTAAACCTGCTCCAATTGCTCCCATGATAAATTATTTATAGTTTAAAAAATTGGTTTAAAAATTAATGATGCTCCTCTACTGCTTGTCCGAAGTACAAAGCAGATAAAAGCGTAAAAACATAAGCCTGCAACACAGCAACAAATAACTCCAGCAAATTCATTACCGTAGCGAAAAGCGCCCCAACAACTCCAATAGATAAGCTTTCAAAAATGAAAGCCAAACTAATAATACTTAAAATCAAAATGTGACCCGCAGTGATGTTCGCAAACAATCGAATCATCAATGAAAATGGCTTAGTAAAAATTCCTATAATCTCTACAGGCCAAAGTATTGGGTACAACAGCATCTTGCCTGCCCATGGCATTGACTTTCCTAAAGGATCAAAAATGTGTGCCCAATATGTCTTTCTTCCTGAAAATGTTGTCATTAAAAGTGTAATCACTGAAAGCACCAACGTGACTGCAATGTTCCCCGTAAGGTTTGCTGCTCCTGGAAGGAGACCCAATAAATTACCAAACCAGATGAAGAAAAATACAGTCAGTAAGAATGGCATAAATTTTTCATACCTAGGACCTATATTTTCTTTCGCAATATCATTCCGTATAAAAAGAATGATGGGCTCAAAGAGTGATTGAATTCCTTTTGGGGCTCTACCAACGTTTTTCTTGTACCCTCTTGCTACCGCTATGAAAACTATTAACAATAGAGCCGCATCGATAAAAAGGAATAGTACATTTTTCGTTATTGAGATATCAAAAACATGACTACCATCAGCTAAAGTGATATGATCATGATCCATGATATAACCATCATAAGGCACCACTTCTTCATGATTGTAGAAGTTAGATGAAGAAAAGACATCTAGCCCTTTTTGATCAGAATAAACTATAACAGGAAGATGAACAACCATACCATGAAAGATCTCCCAGACATGGGAATCAGAAATATGGTGATTGATTAATTCTGTTGGATCAAATTTCTCATCATCTCCTCCTTTTTCAGAACTACCACCAGCCCAAACCATGCTTGGTACTGCTACTAGTAACAACACTAAAAACGTGTTGATTTTCAGGAAGTTAGATCGCTTCGACATAGAGCTCAATTTCATCAGATATTCGTTCGTTCCTCAATTTCGGCGCAAGTTAGTCAATGCTTCAGCTATTTCAAAGACCATGAATATCAAATAAAGGATAATAAATTGAAGAACTAGATTGAATGAATCTTCATAGGAGTAAATAAGAACTAATATGAATGTCATTGATGACAGTAGCCTGATGGTAATCTTAACCAATGATATTTGAACCGCCCATTCTTTAAGCGTCCAGTGATCTATTCTAAACAACACAAATGCTTGTGTAGCAAAGAATATTACCATCACTCGAAATGCCTCATGAAAAGGAATTGTTTCAGATAGAAAATATTCGGATAGAATAAGTATTACTACTATTGAAGAAAGTATAAGCCACTTTTTCATTTCAAAGCATTTAGAAGCAACCAGATTGTCCCCGCCATAGATAAGAAAGTGGATATCAAGATAATTGCCGGACTAGACGAGAAGAAATCGTCTAAATAATAACCACCTATAATTAAAGCTAGATTTAGAGTTATAAGCTCTAACACTAAAGCATAGTGCCTCATAAAAGACCTATCTCCTTCTTTTGAATTAGGCTTTGAGCGCTTGTCTTCCTTCTTCTTCGGGCTTTCCAATTCTAATTTCTTTGCTCTTCACGCCCATTTTACATTTACCATTAAATGCCGCGCCTGTTTCTACCAATAACTTATTAGTAATAATATCTCCATCAATCACAGCAGTAGCTTTAAGCACTAGTAGCTCAGTAACTTCTATAGTTCCTGTAATATGCCCCGCTACTTCAGCGTTTTGAGCTAGTACACTCCCATCTACTTGTGATGAATGTCCGAAAGCTGCTTTTGATTTGGTTTTTATATCACCAACAACTTTTCCCTCTACTCTAATATTTCCAAAGGTTTCGACACTACCATTCATGATAGTTCCTTTACCGATGATATTACTGGAGTTACTCATCTCCTCTACTTCCTTATTATTCTTATTCAACATAATTCAACTTTATAGTGCAATATACTCTTGAGGGTTAACAGGGTTACCATTATGCCACAATTCTAAATGCAAATGGGGACCTGAAGTAAGTTCTCCAGTATTACCAATAGTGGCAATCACTTCCCCCGCAGTTACAAAATTACCAACGTTTTTAAATAATTCCGAATTGTGTTTATACACAGAGATTAAATTACCCGTATGTTGAATGGCAAGTATGTAACCTCCGTCAAGTGTCCAAGAGGAGAGTATAACCACACCATCTGCCACTGAGCTAACAGGTTCATTTTCTTTAGCCACAATATCTACCGCATAATGATCTTTTTTGGGATCAAAGCCGTCCACAATAGTTCCGTCAATTGGACTAAAGAGGTAAATATCCCTAAGCTCGTAGACAGAAGATGATATTGTTATGGGCAAAGCTGTAATGTCTGCTAGCTCAGACCCTTCAAAGTTGGCCCTAAACTGAGAGTCTATAGGCTGTATCGTTTCTGATATTTCAGCCGACTTCAAGTCTGTTTCAGTGCTGGAAGAGACATTTTGATCTATTTCTTCTCCAGCAATAATTCTTCTTACATTCTCTATATAGACATTTTTTGATTTTACTTGAGTTTCAAGTGAATCAATCTGCATCGAAAGTTCCAGAACTCTCCTATTCGCTTCCATGTAAGCGTGCCTTGGATCGAGCCACTGATCTAATAGAACCGTAATCAAATACATCGCGAGCGCGAGCACAGCTATTCCTAATCCAGAGATAATTAGTAATAATCGAGCGTAATTGAAACTTATGGTAGTTTTCTCCGCAAAATTTTCTTCATTCCGAATAATTAGGAGATACTTGTTAGTTAGCCAATTACTAAATGTTTTTTTTGGGGCCATTCATTTCATTTTTGAATTTGTAAAGTTATGCAATCAGCGCATGTTTTATCTTTACACCAATTCTTCATTAAGAACGTTATTCTTCGAATAAGTCCAACACTAGTTTGAAAAAAATTATTCTCCTCTTTTTAGTCATCGTTGCAGCATGTGCTCCATATAGGAATAATCCACTTAGCAATTCCTATCACAACATGACTGCTCACTACAATGCATACTTTATTGCTAAAGAGAGGATCAAGGAAATAGAGCAATCTATTTTTGATGGTCAAGATTGGAACTACAATAAGGTACTTCCCATTTTCCCCCAGTTTGATACAACTACATCTGCTTCCTTAAAAACTCAACTAGAGGATTGCATTCAAAAGGCCTCATTGGCGATACAGCGTCATGACGGTTCTAATTGGGAAGATGATAGCTATATTTTAGTAGGTAAGGCAAGACATTATGGAAGTGAATTCCCTGATGCCATAGAAACATTTAAATATGTAAATACGCACAGTGAGGATGATAATGCTAGACATTATGCACTTACGGAGCTTTTAAAAACTTTCACTGAATTTGAGGAATTCAATAACGCAATAGCTGTCACAGACTTTCTAGAAAAAGAGTCAATGAATAACGAAAATAAGAGGAGATACTATTTGAACTCGGCCTATCTGCATCAAAAGAGAGAGGATACTGACAAAATGGTAACGAATCTAGTCAAGGCGGAGGAATTGTTGCATTCATCTGATAAGGCTAGGATCAATTTCATTATTGGGCAGGCATATCATTCGCTTGATTTCGAAAGTGAAGCATTCAGATATTACAAAAATGTGCTGAAAAATAGACCCATCTATGAGTTAGAGTTTTACGCTAAGTTGTACATGGCTCAAGTAACCGAATTGGCAAAGAGTAATGACTTAAAGAAAATAGAAAAATATTTTCGGAGCTTACTTAAAGACCAAAAGAATAAAGAGTATCAAGATAAAATTTATTACGAGCTTGCTGGTTTCAACTTAAAAAACGGTCGTTTAGACAATGCAATAAGCAACTACAAACTATCCATCAAAAATAGTCAAGGGAATCAGCGACAAAAGGGGCATTCTTATTGGAGCCTTGGTAAGATTTATTACGATAGTCTTAAAAATTATGTATTAGCAAAAAGCTATTATGATAGCACCGCTAATACTATGCCGAAAGATGAAGAAGCATTTGAGTCAATAAAAAAACGTCAAGAAATTTTAGTTGATTTTGTAGAACAAATTGTGATTGTTCAAAAGAACGACAGTCTTCTTCATCTCTCGACATTGCCTGAAGATTCTGTTTTATCCATAGCAATGGGGATTGTAAAAAAAGATCTACAACTAAAAAAAGAAAAGAAAGCAAAAGAGAAACAAGCAGCCATTAATAGGGCTCGAAACATTTCAAAAACCAATGGTGACAATGTGATTGCTACTTCAATAAATGCGGACAATTGGTATTTCAACAATCCAAATCAACAGAGCCGAGGCAGAAATGAATTTTCGCAGAAATGGGGTGATAGAGCTCTTGAAGACGACTGGCGAAGGTCAATAAAATCAAGTAGTACACTAATTGGTGAAACAGAGACCGAAACAATAAACTCAATATCGGAAGCAACCGGAGAAGAAGATACAGCTCCAGATATTGAAAGTGAAGCCAGGAAATTGATGACTCCAATTCCTACCACAGCGGAAGAGAAAGAGAAAATGCTTTTAGAAGTTGAAGGCGCCTTATATAGTCTTGGCAATATTTACAATTTACGTCTTAATGAAGATGATAATGCAATCAACTCATTTGAGTCACTGCTCAATAGATTTCCATCAACAGAATACGAGGCGGAAGTACTTTATCAACTTTATCTGTTATATAAAAAGTCAAATCTGAATCTATCGAAAGAGAGAGGTGATTTTTTAAAAGAGAAATATCCAGAATCTCTTTTTGCCAAATTGGTTGACAATCCAAATTATAGAGAAGAGAGTTTCGCTATAATTACGCAGCTTAAAAAGCTTTATAGAAAACTCTACGGACAATACAAAAATGGGTCTTACAAGGAAGTTATTTTTTCCGCTGACAGTGTCATTCAAATACATCCCGAAAATGAGTTTAGCGACAACATTGGCTTACTAAGAGTTTTGGCAATAGGACAAACAGAAGAAGACCATAAGTACCAGTTTGAACTTAGCAACTTTGCCAAGTTGTATCCAAATAGCGATTTACTCGACTATTCCATTTCGCTGGCTAAAGCTTCAGAAAATTTTCAACAAGAACGATATAATAGTGCTAAAGCAAAGTTTATAAGGGACTTTGATCAAAAGCATTTTTTCGTAATTGTATATGATATCAAACAAGAAATTATTCAGGAGTTACCAAAAATTGTTGATGGATTTTTAGCTGAAAACGATAGGACTTTACTGAAAACAGGCAATCTCATTCTAAGTGATGAGAAATCGATGCTTTTAGTTAATGACTTTCCTGAAAAGAAGAGTGCCCAAGAGTTTCTTTCTCAGTTTATTAGTCAAGTTTCATTAAAAGAGCAGTTCAAAGGAGAGCGTTTTGATATTTTTGTGATTACGGAGGATAATTTTAATATCTTTTATAAAACGAAAGATGTTTCAGCTTATTTAAATTTCTTTGATAAGAATTATTAGCCTGAAGAACTTAGAAGCATTTGTTGCATGAAAAATAAGATCATAAAATACACACTTAGACTACTTTGGATT
>JBGCFL010000095.1:0-5080 GCA_045106975.1 Ekhidna sp.
GCTTCTCTTATTTTTTGCTCTGGAACTCCAAACTCTCTGCCTACTGCAATGGCAGCACTTATATTGGCCAAATTGTACTTGCCTGTCAATTGTGTTTTACACTTATGTCCAGAAACTTCAATTTCTAGATATGGATTGAAATCAACAAGGGAAATGTCTTCAGTAGGAAATAAAACGGGATCAGAAAATCGCTTACTCATATTGGAAAGGACTTTGTCATTCATATTGATGAATGCTTTCCCATTATTTTTTCGTAAAAAATCAAATAATTCGCTCTTCCCCATTATAACCCCTTCCACTCCTCCGAAGGTTTCAGTATGAGCCTGCCCTATGTTTGTAATCATGCCATGAGTAGGTAGAGAAAAGGAAGATAGCTGCTCTATTTCGCCCACATGGTTAGCACCCATTTCTATAATAGCAATCTCCACCTGTGGATGAATATGAAGGAGCGTCAAAGGAACTCCAATGTGATTATTGTAATTGCCTGCGGTAGCATGAACAATATACTTCTCCGATAAAACCTTGTTGATCAGTTCTTTGGTTGTAGTTTTTCCATTGGAACCCGTAATGCCAATAACAGGCTTTTTGAATCGCTTTCTATGAAAAAGAGCTAAATCCTGAAGTGCCTTTAAACAATCATCGGCTAAAACAATTCGTTCATCTGTTTTGTAACTTTCATCATCAACTACAGCGTAGGCAGCACCTTTGTCCAGTGCATCTTTTGCAAACTTGTTAGCATTAAAATTGGGGCCACTTATGGCAAAAAACAGATTGTCTTTTTCAATGGTTCTTGTATCAATAGATACGCCATTACTAAGCAAAAAACGAGAGTAGAGAAATTCAATAAAACTTTCCATCGACGCAAAAATATGAAGATGGCATTCGAATCTCTTCATAGAGACTGAAGTGTCTCTTTATATTTACCATATGAATCCAAAATCAATTCGAGCCATTGCTTATGTTGGCGTGCTAGTTACTCTTGTGTTGAGTGTGATGTACTTCATGACAACTTGGAAAGAGGGCAATCCAAGATGGATATTCATGATTCTGGCTTTCGGGATAGCCATTTTGCTGTCGCTCAATCTTTTTATGATAGGTAAGAGGAAAGATTAATCTTGATTGAACAGAGTCCTTGTTGCGATACTTCTACCAAGAGTGACTTCATCGGCAAACTCTAGCTCACTACCTACAGGAATGCCCCTTGTAATAGTTGTCACTTTTATCTCGTGATCTTTTAGCAGTTTAGTAATGTAGAATGAAGTGGTATCTCCTTCCATAGTAGCACTAAGCGCAAGTATGATTTCCTTTATTTCGTCATCTTGTTTTATCCGTGAAATCAAAGAATCTATTTTCACATTCTCTGGACCAATCCCATCCATCGGGGAAATTCGTCCTCCAAGTACGTGGAATAGGCCATTATATTGACCAGTATTTCTGATGGCCAATACATCTGGAGTATCCTCCACCACGCAAATCACAGATGTGTCTCGATAGGCTGTTTTGCAAGTGCAGTCTTCTGTATCAGCTATGATGTGGCATGTGTTGCAGTATTTGATATTTTCTCTTAAATCTTTAAGTGAAGCGGATAGGTCTACTGTAGACTCTTCTGGTTGTTTCAAAAGATGAAGAGCAAGGCGCAAGGCCGTTTTTTTTCCAATTCCTGGAAGTTTGGAGATCTCATCTACTGCGTTTTCTACTAACTTGGATGGAAACTCCATTTATACGATAGCAGCTTTTATTCCTTTCTCAGTTATTCCTTCTTTAAAAGGCTTTAGCTCTTCATAGCCACCTTTCTTAACAGAACATTTTCCTTTATAATGGATCAAATAAGTACACTGCTCTGCTTGATGAGCATCGTGTTTACATACCTTGATGAGTGTATTGATGACATGATCAAATGTATTGAAGTCATCATTGTAGACCATTAAGTCACGCCCATCCTCTTCACCAATGTCTTCTTTGGTGATTATTTCTTCTTCAATTTCAAAGTCTGTGTCCATCATCATGAATGTGCAAAATTAGTTGACTTACGTCAAAATCATAAAGCGTATGTATTTTGCAGGTTCAAATAATTAAATAAAAATGAGTCCATATTTCGTTGGGGCAATCATACTCGGCTATTTCCTGTTATTGATAGCTATTTCTTGGGTCACATCAAGAAATTCACAATCGAATGATTTCTATACAGCGAATAGAAATTCGAAATGGTACTTAGTTGCATTTGGAATGATAGGGGCCTCCCTTTCGGGAGTTACATTCATTTCAGTGCCAGGCGAAGTAGCAAATTCTAACTTCCATTACTTTCAAGTCGTGCTTGGGTATCTAGTGGGCTATTTTGTGATAGCGCGTGTTTTGCTACCCATCTATTATAAGCTCAACCTAGTTTCTATTTATACATATCTGGAGCAGCGTTTTGGCTTTTGGTCATATAAATCAGGAGCTTTTTTCTTTTTGTTAAGCAGAATTATAGGAGCTTCATTCCGACTTTTTTTGGTGGCAGGCGTTTTGCAAATCGCATTTTTCGATGCTTTCAATCTCCCTTTTTGGGTGTCGGTACTTACGACCATATTACTCATTTGGCTCTATACTTTTAGGGGAGGGATTAAAACGATAGTGTGGACTGATGCACTTCAAACCGCTTTTATGCTAGTAGCAGTTGTGGTTAGCATACTTTTCATAAAAGATGAGTTGAGCTGGACTTGGGTGGAATTGTCCAATAATGTTTTTGAAGATAGTCGATCTACTATTTTCAACTGGGAATGGGAAAGTGGCAGGAATTTCTTCAAGCAGTTTTTTGCGGGAGCCTTTATAGCCATTGTAATGACAGGATTGGATCAAGACATGATGCAGAAAAATTTGACCTGCAAGAATATTGGCGAAGCACAGAAGAACATTTTTTGGTTTTGCGTAGTGTTAGTTGTAGTCAATTTTCTCTTCTTAAGCCTTGGAGTGCTCTTATATCAGTATGCCGAGATCAGCTCAATAGCTCTTCCCAAAAGAAGCGATAGTTTATTTCCGATGCTTGCGGTAAATAACTTTTCGATAATAGGAACGGCTACTTTCCTTTTGGGAATTACAGCGGCAGCATACTCTAGTGCAGATTCAGCTTTAACAGCACTGACCACCTCTTTTTGTGTCGATTTCTTAGGATTTAAACAGGAAAATTATGCAGAGAAGAAGCGATTGAGAATGAGTGTACATATGGGATTTTCCATTGTGTTATTCTTCGTCATTCTTATTTTCAAAGCAATCAATGATGATAGTGTCATCAATTCGGTCTTTACGGCAGCCGGCTATACTTATGGTCCTTTGTTAGGAATGTTTGCTTTCGGAATTGCCACGAAGTGGAAATTGAAAGATAAGCTCGTTCCAATAGTATGTTTAGCATCTCCAGTGCTTAGTTATATCATTAATCTCAACTCTGAAGCTTTAATGAACGGCTATAAATTTGGATTTGAGATATTAATTTTGAATGGATTAATCACCTTTATTGGACTGGTTCTAATTCGAGAATCAAAGAGCTAGCTCGGACATAGGATCCCAGTAAACTTCTTTCATATTCTGAACTTTATCATTCTTTACTTCTACACCATCTTGTTCTAGCAATTCTTGCATCATTGTAGGAGTTGCAAAATGATGCTTGCCAGTCAATAGGCCACTTCTATTGACCACCCTTTGAGCGGGTACTTCAGGATCAGAATGTGCTTGATTCATCGCCCAGCCTACCATTCTAGCTGAGCTTTTTAAGCCTAGATAAGCTCCAATTGCTCCATACGAAGTGACTCTTCCTTTTGGTATTAGTTTGGCAACTTCAAATACGTCTTTGAAAAAACTGGTTTTGTCCATTAATCCAATTTTGTGACCTCACAATCTTCCAATACATAAAAAAGGTGTAGCGGATTATCGTCGTTGAGTCTTAGCTTTCCAGCTACTCTCACTCTCTCATCTGTGTATTTAAATTTTATATCAGAATAGACTTCAACCACAGTTTCTGGCCCGGCTGCTCCACAAAAGAAACAGGAAGCAAAGGGAAATCTAGATAGCACAAAATAGTCCTGTGAAGTCTCCTGCTGAAGTGGAATGATGAACCCTTCGAGCGTTACTATTGTCCCTTCACGTAATTTCAGTTGCTCTGAAAATTTAGGTTGCTCAACTTCGGCACCCATAAAGTCATCGTATCCCATTACGATCTCTACGGTGGATAGCAAATCCCACTCTGAGATCTGTGGGTTAAATAAGAGACTTAGAAAAATTAATATCATCTAGGCTGTAACTTTCTTTGAACCAAAAGTATCATAAAAACGTGTTAGTCAAGGATCGTTCCAAACGAACATTCTTTTTTAGTTTAGCTGAATCAAATAAGAAACATGAGTAGTATTATAACAACCACTGAAATAGCCAAAAAATATGTAATGGGAAGTGAAGTCATCATGGCTTTGAAGTCCGTTTCCATTGATATAAAGAAAGGTGAGTATGTTTCTTTCATGGGGCCATCTGGTTCTGGAAAGTCTACTTTGATGAATATCATAGGATGTCTTGATACTCCTACAAAAGGACAATATGTTCTCAATAATCATGACGTAAGTGATTTAACAGAGAACGAATTGGCGGAAATCAGAAATCAAGAAATTGGTTTTGTATTCCAAACGTTTAATCTTTTGCCAAGAGCATCGGCAATGGAGAACGTAGCATTACCTCTAGTTTATGCGGGGTACAATTCATCTGAAAGAGAAGAAAGAGCGATTGCAGCACTAGAAGGTGTAGGGCTAGGAGACAGAGCTCATCACAAACCAAATGAACTATCAGGTGGCCAAAGGCAAAGGGTAGCAATTGCTAGAGCATTGGTCAATGACCCAAGTATTACCCTAGCAGATGAACCAACTGGTAACCTTGATTCTAAAACTTCATATAGTATCATGGACTTATTCGCTGAACTCCACGATAAAGGAAACACCATCATCATGGTGACTCATGAAGAGGATATTGCGGAGTACTCTCACAGAATAGTAAGAATGAGAGATGGTCTGGTCGAAACAGATGAAATGACCAAAAACGTAAGAACTGCTAACTTGGCAGTATG
>JBGCFL010000096.1:0-3187 GCA_045106975.1 Ekhidna sp.
CACACTTCTAACTTTAGAAAAGTAAAGAGAGTGGAAGATGTACTCAAAGTTTTCTGCGAGGTACGAAAAGTAGTGCCTTCCAAATTGCTCTTGATTGGCGATGGCCCTGAGCGTAAAGCAATGGAAGACATTGCTAGAGGAATATGTACTGAAGATATCAGATTCCTTGGGAAATTAGATGCCGTTGAGGAAGTGCTTTCTGTTAGTGATTTATTCTTACTTACCTCTGAAAAAGAGAGTTTTGGTCTTGCTGCTTTAGAGGCTATGGCATGTGAAGTGCCCGTGATTACTTCCAATGCTGGTGGATTACCAGAGCTCAACAAGCAAGGTGTCTCCGGCTACTCGTGTGACATAGGAGATATAGACACTATGGTGAAACACGCCATTCATATCTTAGACAATGCCAACTTAGACAATTTCAAAAAAGGAGCTTTGGCTCGAGCTAAGGAGTTTGACGTAGAAAACATCCTCCCAATGTATGAAAAGTATTATGAGGAAGTTCTCGCAAAGCATAAGTCATTGACTGAGAGTTTATGATTTCTATATATCAATCAAAAGTATAGAGCAGGCCAATACTAATGATGGTGCTCCCGCCACTTGGAGTCCCAATATCTCCGCTAGGTGTTGAGTACCTGAATTCTCCCATCACATGCCAAAAGTCAGAAGTCATTAGTACAGCTCCTGCTCCAAAGTTTGCACCAAATTTCGTAGTTGCCGGAGAGGCGGTAGTACCTTGTACTATATATTTCGAATAGAGCCTTGTGAATCCAAAGAGCCCGTAAGTCTGAAGGTCGGTAACCCCAAGGTCAAAATAATACTTACCATCTAAGTTGAGATAGTATGAGTTGAGCCACCAGTTTTTACTTCCTTGACCAAAAATGAGAGAATTGCCTCTGGTTTTAAAATAATAATTAACACTAGGATTAATACTAATATTATCCACTACAAAATACTCTAAGCCTCCATTTAGACCTATTCCGGTTTTGAATCCATCATCATTTACCGCTTGATTCTTTCCAAATGCAGCGTTAGAAAAGGCTCTAATCTGCCCTTGATCTTGGGAAAATACAGATATAGAAAATGTAGATAGGATCGAAATGATAATTAGCTTCTTCATAGCAATTTATTTTGACATAAATGTAGCTACCCGATATCCCCAATCTCTTTACTGACCGAATTAACTGCTATTGATCCCTATAAATTACCCTTAATCACGTATAGCTATATACGTGATTAAGGGTATATATCTCCACTCCTACTCAGAGCGTAACGATTTGACAGGGTTCGCGGCGGAGGCTTTCAGAGAATGAAAACTTACTGTAAGCAATGCTATCGTCAATCCTCCCAAGGCTGCAATAGCAAACATCCACCACTCCAGTTCTATCCGATATTGATAGTTTTCTAACCAGCCGTTCAAAACAGTGGTGGACACAGGAATTGCTATGACACTTGCGATTAGCACTAGTAGGGTGAAATCTTTAGACAGCAATCTCCAAAGTGAAGGTACTGATGCCCCAAGCACCTTTCGTATTCCAATTTCTTTGGTACGTTGCTCTACTACAAAAGCGGATAGGCCAAACAGCCCAAGACAACTGATGAGAATGGCCAGCACACTGAAGAATGTTGCAAGACTTCCTACCTTTTCCTCATCTCTAAATTTTCGAGAAAATTGATCGTCCACAAATTCATAATTGAATGGATGCTCTGGAAGTACTTCTTGGAACGCTTCTTGAATCTTGGGAATAGCCTCTATGTAAGAAACTCCTTTTTTCATTCGGATGTATGAATATCCTTCTGAGTCACTGTAGAATAACATCAGTGGTCTCGGAGATTCATATGGAGAGCCCTTTATCATGTCTTTGACCACACCAATGATATTATACGATCTACCTCTATTTTTCCAACCAAAGTTTTCGCTAGCAATTAACCTCTTCCCTACAGGATTTTCTAGATCCATCTCCTCAGCTGCAGACTGACTAATGATGACATTTTGGGCCTCATCTCCATCTACCCGAGAGAAATCTCTTCCATCTAGGAGTTCCCATTTGGTAGTTTTGCCATACTCAGGAGTAACATAAATGGTGTTAAATGAAATAGCGTACTCGTCATCATTTCCTTCCAATCTAAAACCATCATTGTTACCCAATGTGTTCATCAATGGATAGTTCGCTGATGCCATATCTTCTACATAACCCGTACGCAAAACCTCTTCTCTTACTAAATCAAACTTTTTATAATAGTCACCAGAACGCCCCCTGACCATGATCAATTCTGACTGATCATATCCCACAGGTCTAGCCTTGGCATGTTGGATTTGTTTATGAACTGTAAAAGTTCCAATAATCAATAAAATAGAAATCGCAAATTGGAAAACAACCAAAGCTTGTCTAAGACGGACATTTGATTTGCCTTGTTTTATAGCTCCAACCAATGCTTTAAGCGGGCTAAAAGAAGACAGTAAAAATGCTGGATAACTACCCGCAATCAATGCAGAAAATAAAGTAAAAAGTACACCTGCTCCCCAAAACATAAGGTTACTCCAAGGCAAAGTCAAATCCTTATCAGAAATACCATTGAACCAGGGGATTGTCAGCAAAACAATCAAAATTGCCAAAACGAAGGAAATGGATGAATACAAAACAGATTCAGACAAAAACTGTGAAACCAGCTGTTTTCTTCTTGATCCTACTGTTTTCCTTATCCCCACCTCTTTTCCTCGAAGCTGATATCTCGCCGTATTCAAATTCATGAAATTGATACAAGCTAGCAACAGAACAAAAACTCCCATCACACCATAGAGCTTCACAAAGGTCATTCTACTACTTGCCTTCTGAATGCCATCTTCAAAATTGTCTTTGAGATGCCAGTCTTTCATAGGGATAAGTAAGAGGTCTCTAGGTCCTCTATCCGAGGAAGTATTTTTATTTAATTCATCTTTAATTAACTCAGAAGCCTCCTCTACTTTAATACCCTCATTCAATTGAGCATAAATTTTAGTATTGTAATTCCCCCATGTCGCGGGACTATCTTCATTGTAAATGAGTCCCATGGATAGCATCCATTCCATGTCAGCAAAAGATGACTTGAGAGGTAAATCTTTATAAACACCTGAGACAAGCAGTGGTGCAGATGTGTTGATTTGAACACGCTCACCTAGTGGGATTTTACCTGCAAAAAGTGGTTTGGA
>JBGCFL010000097.1:0-3208 GCA_045106975.1 Ekhidna sp.
AGTCCAGAAAGCATAATTTAAGTCATGCTTTTCTAATAGTTTAGTTATTTGTGAGTAATAATTTTTTTGTTCCTTCTCTGAGTTTCCAATTGGGTACCACCAACTCTTAAATGAGTGCATACCTGTTTCTCCCAGAAAGAGTGGCTTGGTAAATTTATTCTTCTCTAGATAAGCATCAAGCTCTACAGGGTCTCTGTAGAAATGGAAGGAATAAAAATCGATCTCATCCTCTACAAGTGGGCTCACTTCTGGCTGACTCCACCCGATGGTGATGAACGTATTGGGGTCATACCCTTTGATTCTCTTTGAAATAAACTTGAGCCATTCTTGTACTTCTATTTTGCCTGACTGCTCAAAATCAAGGTCTGGTTCATTCTTAAGATCCCAAGCCAATAATGCTGAATGATCTTTTATCGTATTGACTACACCCTCTGCATGCCTGTCTGATAAAGTCCATTCTTCTAACCGATATCCAAGAAAAAAATCAAACAATGTAACGATGACTTTTAATTCTGACTCATCAGCCAAGTTCATCAGGGTTTTCAATTTTAATAGCTCGGACTGATTCGGACTGGCTCCTCCAAAATGTTGAAAAGGGACAAATATTCTAATAGTATTGAACCCCATCGTTTTCAGCAATTGAAAATCTGATTGAAAATCTATGGAATCAAAGTTTTCCCACATCAATTCCCATGGATGGTTTTGTGGGTAATAGTTTATTCCCTTAATGATGAATTCTGTCCCTTCTACATAGAAGCGTGAACCATCTATATAGTCAGCTAATGAGTCAGACGTCACTTCTTCAAATAGATTTGGAATTTCAGTTTTTACCTTATGTCGGATTCTCCAAAAATTGTCCTCTAAAAGAAGCATCGATCGATAGCTGGAGGTGTCATAACTCATGGTTTTAGTTTCATCACCAATTGCCGTCTTTTGATAACTGATAACCTGATCAGTCAATGATGCTATCGTGCCATCTTCTGAGTAGAAATCGAGCTGAGCTTGATGTTCAATAGTAGTTCCAGAGAGAGTCTGATTGTTTTCAGAATTCCACGCTACTAACTCTTCCAAATGTGTACGCGCTTTTTCTGTGTAATAATCATGAAGACCAATAGGATCTCCTGTTTTCAGTGCCTGAAATTGATGATAATAAGACGCCACATAATCTCGTGATATTTTTTGCAGAGTATTGGCTTCTATGACTCTCCCCTCATTGCTGATGGGCATTTTCCAACTGAGCTTTGGCTGATAGTAGGTATTGACGGATTTCGTGTCTAGCATGACTATCTCTTGATTTTCAGCACCCGATTGATAGAATGCAAGCAATCTAGAAGCGCCATAAAACAGCAATCCAATGATCATTAGGAAAGAGCTGATTAGGTAAAAAAGCTGTAGGCTAGGTTTCTTCATTTCACTTCTACTTTTAACTTTTTAATAATGTTTCCCAAGCTTACTTCTACTTCATACATTCCTTGAGGAATGATTTTTTTTCTAAAATCAAGAAGAACTACGCCTGCCTTGGTTGGAATTTCATATGTGATACTTTTATCGTCACTGGTAAGCACAAACGAGACTAAAGATCCTTCTCTTACGAACTGCCCCATAAACCCCTTAATAGGTCCTACTTTTATCGCATTGTCAGAGATTTCAGTAGTAAAGTCTGTCACAGACTCTTTGAAGGAAATGGACAATTCGCTCGCTTCTGCATAATTAGGTATGTAGGACTTCACTTTCCAAATGGTAGCATTTTCCGGAGCGGGGAGTTGAAATTGAGCAACTCCATTAATGGTCTCTGATGTGCCAGAAGAAATTCTGTTTTGATCGTCTATGATCGAAAAATAGACCATCGTTCCATTGTCTACTTGATTGCCAAAACGATCTTTTATTGTAGATGTAGAAATACTAATCAGCTGATTACCGTCAGCATACTCATGCTGTCTTTCATAGCCTATTCGGTAGTTTTCAGGATCATTGGGGTAAAAGTCCAATCTAAACTCTTTTGATCCTACATTTTCATAATTGGTAGAAACTGCACCAAAGCCACTTTTTCTTGGCGCATATACTCGTTCATATCCTAGTAAGTGAGTAGTCTGTATGGTCTTCTTTTTCAATTGATCGTCTACTAAGTAATTGACATCAATGGAAGTATTTTGTGGAAGTGGATTGTCGTATTGGTCTAGCACAGTGGAAGTGATCATAGCAAAATCGTTTTTAGAAACGATTAAGTGCTTTGGTCCACAGTAAGATTCCATCATTTTTTCATTTTCTGTATCTGCAATAATGGTGATGGTATTTTTCCACACTTCTTCCCCATCTGTCATTATTGCCAGATCAATTCTCCCTGATTTTTTGGTTATAATAGATGGAAGGATATAGTGCGTCTCATTATTTTTTGCCTTTCCTGAAAGTATGTTAGAGCCAAATGCATGTGTGACATGAAGAAAATGAGTGGTTGGATCTCCTCCATGAATAATGCTAATCTCTTCTCCAGCTACATAAGTAGATGCAGTTTGTGTTTGACCAATTAATTGGAAAGTCCAGACCAGATGAATCAATATGTGGAGTAATATTTTCATCTAAAATGGAGTTGGATTAGCTACAAAATTATTGAGTTGCATTTGAATGAAAGTACTATCTGATAGTGCGATAGCAACATTCGTGTTCATTTGACTTCTAGATTCGTACTTGTTAGCAATCAGCTTGTTTTCCAGTCCATTTATCAAAATAATATCATCTTCTGTGGGGATGATTTCAACACCTTGAAGAGGTGAAAGTGTAAAGCTAACTGGTGTGCTTTTTTTAGGGAAAATAGCTCCGTCAGAGAAATGAGTGTCTACCCATACTAGTTCGTCATCTTTGAAATGGGAGATGATGAATTGTGAAATAGTGGTTGAGCGGTTTCCTTGATTATAGAGACTTGCTCTCAAGGTGTTATTCTTCACCTCGATATTTTGAAAAGCTATTTTTTTGTATAAATCCTGATTCGCAACTGATCCTAAGACTTCCACAATAAAAGAAGATGGTTCTACCCTTTCATGCGTAGGTTTTTCATTCCAATCAACTCCTTCAAAATCTATCCGAAACCCTGTTTCTTCTTTTGACATTAGCTTATGAGTCATATTGTATTGATCGTAGTAGCTCGTCAATTCATTTCCTTTGGCATCTAGCAAAGTAGCCTTGATAGTTACATCTGCAGGATAGCTATCCA
>JBGCFL010000098.1:0-8588 GCA_045106975.1 Ekhidna sp.
TAGCATCTTTTTTTAATTCGCTGTAATAATTGGATTGAAAAACACACTTACGTTGCAAAAGTAGATCACTAAATCTGTAATCAATTTGGAACAAGAAGAATTTATACGGCTAATTACTCAACACTCTGGGATCATCCATAAAATTCTATATCTATATGTAGATGATCCTGAAGATAAGGTTGACTTAAAGCAAGAAATACTGGTACAGGCCTGGACCGCCATTGGTCGATTTAAGCGAGAGTCCACTTTTAGTACTTGGCTTTACAGAGTCGCATTAAATACGGTGCTTACTTTTCAAAGAAAGGCTGAAAGACTGCCTACCTCGGGAACAAGTGATGAGCTGATCAACATACCATCAAGCAATACTCAAAAGCACCCACAAAGTGAGAATCTTTTTAGAGTTATCAAGCAGTTGAATGATATAGACAAAACCATCATCACTCTTCATCTGGAAGATTACAAAAACGAAGAAATCGCTGAGATAACTGGTTTATCAAAAAATAATATTACGGTCAAAATACACCGTATTAAAAATCAAATTTCAACATTATTGAAAGGAGGAAACAATGGATAATTTGAAACTATTATGGAACGATCTGAAAGAGGATACTCATCAGATGACTGATTTTTCCAAATCAGAAATACAGACTACAATCAATCAAAAATCAAAAGGAGTTATGAAAACACTAGCGAAAAAAGTATATCAAAAATTTATCTATTGTCTGATTTTTACTTTGATGTTCGCAGTAATTATCCCTTTTGCAGGGGCTTTTGCTACAAAAATTCTCCTATCCATTTTACTAGCCGCATACATTATTGGCGATGTGCTACTATGGCAAGAATATCAAGAACTTAAAAAGCACATTGACGTGATGTCAAATCTGCTGGATAATATGAAAATGGTCAGAACTAGGATAAAAAGCGTAATCAAATATGAACAACTCGTGGGCTTAGCTATATACCCAATTTCCGTGGTAGCTGGACTTCTTTTAGGCATGAGTATAGGAAAAGAGAACCCTACGCTTATGGATAAAACATCTGATTGGATTGTAATGGTAGTCTCAATATTAGTTGTGGTCCCAATCAGCCATTGGGCTGCTAAAGCGATGAATAAAAAAGCGTTTGGAAAGTACTTAGATAAACTTGACCGAAATATTGTAGAACTTGAAACAATAGAATCATGAAACTAAAAAGAATAGTCTCAATCATCAGTGTGTTATTTTTCATCTTACTTGCTTTTAGCATTTCTTATGAATTTGATAACAGCACTTTAAAATTGGTTTCACTGCTTACAGGGTTGTTTGGAACATTAGCTACTGCTGGAGCTTCTGTTTTCAATCCAAAAGTATGGAACTCCTCGCATGGTCCTGATGGCATCAAATATGAAGATGCATTTAAAATGCTCGTTGCTGTTATTTTTAGTTTGATCATCATTAGCTCCATTTTAGGCATTTTCCATATTATCCCAGATTCATTTAATTCATTCAAATTTGCTTCTTGGATAGTTGGATATGCAGCTATGATTACTCCTAACCTCGCCTATCTATTTGATAAAGAGACTTATACAAAGTCCAACACATAACTATCTTTGAGGAATGGATTTCGACCCAGTGATTCTTTCTATTCCTATTTTCTTTATTCTCATTGTGATTGAGATCATCTATGAGCTGGTGACAAAGCTGAGAACCTATAGAGTGAATGACGCTATCAGCAATATCAGTTGCGGGATCACTTCTCAAATAGCTGGAGCGATGTGGGGAATGATCTCTATAGGATTATACCAATATGTGTATCAGAACTGGTCCATAACCGAAATTCCAGTGACATGGTGGAGTACCATTGTCTTATTTGTTTTGGTTGACTTCTTCTATTACTGGTACCACAGAACTAGTCATGAGGTGAACTTTATGTGGAATGTAACACATGTGGTGCATCATCAGAGTGAAGATTACAACCTGTCTGTTGCTTTGCGCCAGTCCTCTTTTGGAGGCACATTGGGTATGTTCTTCTACCTACCCCTTGCATTTATGGGGTTCAATACTTATTCATTTCTTGCGATAAAGGGATTTAACCTTCTTTACCAATTCTGGATACATACAGAAGCTATCAATAAGCTTCCTCGTTGGTTTGAGTGGCTGCTAAACACACCAAGTCACCACAGAGTGCATCACGGCAGAAACCCGAAATACATTGATAAAAATCACGCAGGAACATTGATGATCTGGGATAGGGTGTTTGGATCATTTCAAGCAGAAGAAGAAAAGCCTACCTATGGTGTAACTACACCCACCAATACTTGGAACCCTATTTGGGCTAACCTAATGCCAGTAGTGGATATGGCGAAACAGTTGAATCGAACTCCCGGATTTTTAAACAAAGTAAAAGTCCTATTCTACAAACCAGGTTGGCAGCCGCAGGAATTAGGCGGATATCAAACTGCTCCTGATATTGATTCCACTTATTCAAAATTTGATTCGCAACCTCACCTACCGATGGTCTGGTATGTATTTGGACAATTTTTTCTTATCCTTGGTTTTACTTCTCTATTCTTATTCACTCAAGCAAGCTATGATTTAACAATCAGATGGCTAATGGCTGGCTTTATCGTTTGGTCTGTAGGTCAGTTGGGAATATTGATGGAGAACAGGAAGCGTTGGATATCGATGGAGTATATAAGAATAGTCATCTCATCTACTATAGTACTCTTCTTGATTGATTATCAGTGGCAATCATACACCGCTGCTTCATTTTATTTTTTAGGCATGACTCTATGGCTTTATCAAAGCTCAAAGAGGTAATGATTCACTTATCAAAAAAATGGTATAATATTTCTTTATTAAAGGATAAAAAGGTCTTTTTATATTATAATTGTGGTAGAATTTAATAGATATGTTTTCAAAGAGTTGTGAGTACGGAATTAGAGCAGTGACATTTATTGCTACCCATGCAGGACAATGTGTTGGAATAAAGAGTATTGTCAAATCGGTGGACTCCCCTGAGTCATTTACTTCCAAGATATTACAGCAATTGGTCAGAGCTAAAATTATTTCGTCAATGAAAGGGCCTAATGGAGGTTTCTATATAGAAGAAGCTCAAACCAAAAAAATCAGTCTACTTCATATTGTAGATGCCATAGATGGGGATAATGTTTTTAATGGCTGTGGTTTAGGGTTGAAAGCCTGTAATTCCAAAAAACCTTGTCCCATGCACCATGAATTTGAAAATGTCCGGAACGACCTTAAGGAAATGCTGATTAGAACAACTTTAAACGATTTGATTGATTCTCTTAAAAAGGGAGAATCATTTTTGAAACGCTAAAAAAAAATTAAATAAATAAAGGATAAAAAGATCTTTAAATCTAAATATTATTAATATGGAATACGTTAAAATGTCAAGCACTATCAAAACCAATGAAGTAACATTCAAAAATCCAATTACGACCTTTATCAAATGGGCTGATAATCAGCAATTCTATCGGCTAGTTTACTTGGTGGGAATGTTACTATTTCAAACATGTATAACCATACCTTTTGGTCTTTTAGCACTAACTGCTAATGATGGTGGCAGTATTCAGTTAGGGATACTTGTTATCCCCTCTTTTATGGTCATTACCTCTAATCTAGCAGCATTACCTACTAAGTATACGATACCCATTTTTGTATTGGTTACTGCTATATCGCTGACACAATTGATCTATAATGCAATCATTGTACTGACCTAATCGAAAAAGTAGCTTGTTCTACAAAATGGGCTAGCTACTTTTCCTATTTTCATCTTACACATAAATTATCGAGTTTGTAAGATTTCTAATCATCTTTGCAACTTAATGCCAGAGATTCAAGATACGATTACAGCACTAGCCACTCCTCCCGGAATGGGGGCAATTGGTATCATACGTGTATCAGGACCTGAAACAATCAATATTGTTAACCCGCTCTTTCGAGGGAAGGACTTGACTAAAGTAGATTCTCACACCATACATCTAGGGACTATTAGAACAGATGATAATGAGATAATAGATGAAGTATTAGTGTCTATTTTCAAAGGTCCCAACTCTTATACAAAAGAGGACGTGATTGAGATTTCCAGTCATGGATCACAATACATACTACAAAAGGTATTAATGATGATTGTTTCTAAGGGTGCTCGATTAGCTAAGCCAGGGGAGTTTACACAGAAAGCCTTCCTTAACGGTCGTTTTGATTTAGCCCAAGCTGAAGCTGTTGCCGACCTCATCGCTTCAGAAAATGCAAGTATGCAACAAACTGCGATGAACCAGATGCGAGGCGGTTTCTCTGGAGAGATCAAAGGTTTAAGAGAGCAATTGGTACACTTTGCTTCTATGATAGAATTGGAGCTTGATTTTGCTGAGGAAGATGTAGAATTCGCTGACAGATCTGGTCTAGTTGAGTTGATCAACAAGATTCAGACATTGATAAAAAGCCTCATTTCCAGCTTTGAATATGGGAATGCCATCAAGAACGGAATTCCTACGGTCATTGCAGGCAAACCAAATGCGGGTAAGTCTACCCTACTAAATGCCCTACTAAATGAAGAGAAGGCAATCGTCTCCGATGTGGCAGGAACAACTCGTGACTTCATTGAAGACCAAATCTATTTGGACGGAATTGCTTTTCGATTTATTGATACTGCTGGTATCCGAGAAACGAATGACAAAGTGGAATCCATTGGAGTCGCTCGCACATTGGAAAAGATGAAGTCCGCCAGCCTAGTGATTTATCTAATAGATCTGGCAAACGATACCATTGAGGATATCAGCGAACAACTAAAAGGTTTGGAAGAATCTTCTGTTCCCTATTTGGTGGTGGGGAACAAAGAAGACGAAGCTAAAGCTGAATTGAGAGAAGCTATCCAAGAAGAGAATCCTGTTTTAATTTCGGCGAAGAGTAAAACTCATTTGGATGAATTGAAGAAACAACTCAGAGCTTTTGTGGATCAGACGAAAAGCCAAAGTGAAGTAATCGTAACCAATACTCGACACTTACAAAGTCTAGAACAAACCAATGAAGCCTTGAAGAGAGTCATCGGTGGAATTAACAATGGCATATCCAATGATTTTGTAGCTCAGGACATACGCTCTGCTTTATTCCATTTAGGTGAAATCACCGGTGAAGTAACTACAGATGATTTGTTGGAGAATATTTTTAGTAAGTTTTGTATTGGGAAGTAATTCTTTTATAATCGTTCACCTGCATGAATTAAGTAGATTTAGGTTGGCTTGTTTAATTTAGATATCTGAATATAATTTCAATTAGTTTTTAAACAAGATTCGTTATTTGTAAATTACCTTAGCTATGAAAAAAATTAACAATAAAAATCTCTATTTATTTTTAATTCCTCTTTGCAGTCTTTTCATATCCTGTGACAATAATGAAGATGATTTAACTGCTATTGATGGTCAAGCTGATATAATTGGAACTTGGACTATCTCAGATGTTTTTTATGAATTCCTTATCGATGGAACCGATTTTATTGAATGGTTAGAGGCTAATCTTGAATTAAGTCCCACTGAAGTACAAGAATTAGAGGATACTTATATTAATCTTATTGACGGTTTTAAAGGTAAAATCACATTCAATAAAGATAATACATTTTCTTCTAATTTGACAGATGAAAATAATGATACTGGATCATGGACTTTAATTAATTCCAACCTAACACTAAGATCTGATACTGCAGAGAATGAAGAGGGTGGTGTATACAAAGTAATTTCACTTACCTCGTCCAACCTTATTCTAGAAGTGGTTGAAACTGGAATATCTGATTTTGGTGAAGATGGAACAAATGAGACAAGTACGACTACTCTTCGTTTATCATTTTCTAAATGAGTCATATTTATGAGTTAATATAAATATGACCATAAAACAGATATAGCTCTCAGCAGAGTGATATGTTTATCAATAATGGCTGTGAATCATGATCTACGCTCTACCTTCTTACTCCTATGTGAGATAACGACAGATGATTTGTTGGAGAACATCTTTAGTAAGTTTTGTATTGGGAAGTGACCCATTTCTTCAAAAAATTGCATTAATAATTATTCAATTATTTAGTACAAGAAAAGGTGATCGATATTCATTCTCAAGGAATACAACTAAATTTTAGCTATATTCCATTATTATCATTTGATAATGAATGAAACACTGATGAATGATTATTCGAAAACCAATTTATAAGGGTGAAAACGAATAAGTTTTTAATCATACTTTGCCTATTCAAGCTATCCGATATCTTCGGTCAACAGCAAAAGACGGATAGTTTAGAATCAATACTCCCCTCAGTCATTAATGAAGAACGGGTAGAAATACTTCATCAACTCATAAAAGCGAACTGGACCACCAGACCTGATTCTGTTGTAAAATATGGTAGAGAGGCGCTTAGATTATCTGAGAAGCTGGGTGATTTACGACTACAATCTATTTCATGCAGGCTATTTGGTGGGCTGTACAACTATATGAGCTTAATAGATTCAGGTAGATACTATAAATCCAAGGCATTGAAGATTGCACTTCAATTGAATGACTCCTCCCTCCTTCCATCAACCTATAACAATCTAGGTGTCACATCACAAACTGTAGGGAGCTATGTAGAGGCGTTGAATTATTATTACATGGCATATCTTGTCTCTAAGAAGAAATCTGAAGTTAAAAGTCTTCCAACCATTCTGGCTAATATTTCAGAGGTTTACTATGACTTGAAAGAATATGATAGTGCCATCAAATATGCAAATGAGGCAATCAGATTAACTAAAAATCGGACTAAAACTTCACAGCATCTTTTAGCTAAAATTGATTTGGCTAAAGCCATGTTGGCAACTCGCAAATATGGAGAAGCTATATTATTATTTAACTCAATCATTGAAATAGGTAATGAAGTGAATTTAAAAAGATATGTAGCCTATGCATATCAAGGTCTTGGTAGATTGAACAATGAAATAGGAGAAATTAAGCTTAGCTCACAAAATATGAAACAAGCTCACCTTCTTTTTACTGAACTTGGAGATCAAGCTTATATTGCTGAGACACTTAGTGACTTTGGATATTTATACAGCAAAATAGATCAAGATTCGGCTCTTCTTTTCTGTCGTGAAAGCTTGAAAATAGCTAAAGAAATAAGATTGACAGACATTGTTTTACTGAACTATGGATTGTTAATTCAGCTATATGGTACCAATAATTTCTCGCAAGACAGTCTTTGGAGCTATTATTTGAAATACCGTGAATTAGAGTCAGCCCAAAGTAAAGAAAACAACTTAAACAGTATTGAGGGAATGTTCTCTAAAATCCAAGAAGAAGACATTCGAAGGCAGCTAACTGTTAGTTCTGCCAAATTAGATCAGGAAAGAATTCAAGCTCAATTTTTTATTGCTTTTGCTGTTATCACGATTTTAGGCATTGTGCTTATTTCAATTTATTACAGAAAGCAAAGGAGATTAGGATACCACCTAAAGTCTGCCAACAAACTAATGTCAAATCAAAATGAAATTATCAATAAGAAAAACGATGATTTGAAACTACTAAACACTGAAAAGAATAATCTCATAAGAATAGTGGCTCATGACTTAAAAAATCCACTGGCCAACATTATCAACTCCGCTCAATTAATGCATAGTTTCAAAGATCAAAACGATCAACAAAAACCATTTTTGGAAATCATTGAGACCAGCGCTGATCGACTCATGGGTATGATTTCTAAAATTCTAAATGTTGAAGCCATTGAGAAAGGCTTATCAAATTTGGAATTAAGCGAAGTTGATCTATCTGAAATTTTGTATTCAGTTTTAGATCATTTTGAAACACAAGCAAACAATAAACAGATTGCGATTAAATCGAAAGTTAAAAACAAGATTCAGGTATTGGCAGAACCTACATACATGTATCAAGTGATTGAAAATTTAATTTCCAACGCAATCAAATTTTCACCAAAAGGAAGTGATATTCATATCTATCTTCAAACTAATAACAATGCAGCTACCATTGAGGTAAAGGATGAAGGACCTGGGATTTCTGAAAATGATCAAAAATTAATGTTCAAGATGTTTCAAAAGCTAAGTGCAAAGCCTACAGGTAATGAAAGTTCTACAGGTGTCGGTCTTTCAATAGTAAAAAAATATGTTGATGCCATGAATGGAAAAATTTGGCTCAGTTCGAAACTAGGAAATGGAACCAGTTTCTACTTACAATTCAACCTATCCAAATAAAAATAATTACATATTAGCCCTCCAGCTTTTTCCACCTAGCTCCCATAATCATTACCCAAAGCATCCAAATGACTTCTCCCATAGTCATTAGGTCAAGTACTTCCAACACTACGGAACCTTTGAATCCAAGGAAGTATAAAAAGGCTGACAATGTATAAGCAGCGCCCGCCAAGATTAAAAACCATCCCATTATTTTAGGAAAAAGAGGAGACTTTATGACCATGTAAGCTTGTGGCAATAACCAAAGTCCCCAGAAAATAGTAGCTACAACCGTTCCATAGGTTTCCTGATTCAGTAATGCAATGACTTGATCAGGGCTGTCAAGCATATCTAGCACAGCCATTTTATTAGAGATACTGAGCATGGT
>JBGCFL010000099.1:0-11561 GCA_045106975.1 Ekhidna sp.
GAATAGTCTGCTCTTGACCAAAACCAAAATTATCGCTGTAGTCCAATGATTCATCAAAGTAAGCACGAGCATATCTCAATCCAAGAGACAATACATTTCCACTGTATTTGTCCTTCACAAAATTATGATCCACACCCAATCGAAAGTACTGACCATCACTTATGTATTGATAATCTGTACCTCTTGTGTTCTTCTCTGAACCCAGATCTAGAATAAAAAAATAACTATGCATACCCAATTCCGCCTGAATCTCTCCAGTACTTAAGTCGCTATCAAATGCGTTTCTTCCTAATCGAACCATGTTCACTCCTACCTTCAACTCATGAGGACGGAAATCAGGTTTAACCTCCACAGTTTGATCTTGGTCTTGCTGACCAAAAACAGATAAGACAACCAAAAAAATCAATATGCTAAAAGTATATTTCAAAAGTCGAGATTAGAGGATTAGTTGTTGACTCCTTAAAGATTTGTGACACTCTACTAACTATTACAGTTGAGTCAAAAGTTTGATTAGCAGTATCAATATTGTTAAAAATTAAAGAGGGGTTACATTCCGGGTCAAAAATAGAGAACTCCCTATTATATGTTATGACGAGCTCATGACGAGAAGTATCTGATACAAAAAAGTAAGTGGTTGTATCATTTTCAGTACTCAGGGGAAGTCCAAAAAACTGTGCCTCTCTAACGAATGTGGTATCTCCATCATCAATTTTTCGAACTTCTGGTAACAAAAATTGAACCGAAGGGTCACTAGAAAAAACTTCAAATCCTACCGTTTTTTCACTCTGGCTTTCCAAATCATTGAATCCTATCCAAATCTTAGATTCTGCGCCCAAATTTGCACCACAATTTTCTATGTCACTACAACCTAGCATTAAAACTAAAAAGCATGATATGATGAATTCTTTTTTCACGAGCTGGCAAATTTATACAGTAATAGGAAGGATTCTTTAGAACGCACCTATTTGATTTGGATTGCCAGACAGCAATATCTGCTCCAGATTTTCACCCTCAACAGTAAATGATCTACTATCAATATAGATGGAGTTGAATTTCATGAGAATTGAAGAACATTTTTCTCAAAAAATCTCACTCTTCTTCGCCCTTCTAGACAATCTCACTAAGTTTGATTTATGCAAATCACCTTCGTAGATACAAACGAATCTTGGAAGCGCATGCTTCCCCTTTCTTACACTCGACCTGTAGCAGATATTAGAGTCGGAATTTTAAAAGTGTACGAAAAGTGGGAAAAGCATTTGAATGCGAATTCTTCGTCATTCCGGACAGAAAACTATCTGAGTGCCTTATTCCAGACGCCATCCTCCAAGTCCCTAACCATTTTGGGCACTACACTCCCAAATGCCACATTAGTTGGAGTGCTATCGGTTTTAAAAGAAAATCAAGTGCTGGTTTTTAACAACGAATTAATTGCCGGCTTCTTCGAAGCTGATGAAATTTTCGAGATTGGGAGCAAGGAAGCCATAACCATTGAAGGAGTTGATCAAATCCAATACCCATGGGACATTTTTAGACTCAATGGAAGTGAAATAAAGAACGATTTTGAGCTTTTAACCAAAGGCAAGAAGACTGCTCCTATTTCCGATACGCATACAAAAACATATGGTGATCAAATTTTTGTTGAAGAAGGAGCCAGCATCAAGGCAGCAACACTAAATAGCGAGAACGGGCCTATTTACATTGGAAAAGATGCAGAAGTGCAGGAAGGCTCTATGATTAGAGGGCCATTCGCTTTGTGCGAACACTCTGTGGTAAATATGGGAGCAAAGATCAAAGGAGACACGACCGTTGGGCCATACTCTAAAATCGGTGGCGAAATTTCAAATTCAGTCATTCTAGGATATACTAATAAAGGGCATGATGGATTTTTAGGCAACTCCGTCATAGGAGAATGGTGCAATCTTGGAGCCGATACCAATAACTCCAATCTCAAGAACAATTATGCTAATGTGAAAATGTGGGATTTTGATACTTCTAGATTCAAGGATACTGGACTGCAATTTTGCGGGTTGATTATGGGGGATCATTCTAAGTGTGGTATCAACACGATGTTTAATACAGGAACGACCGTTGGAGTCTCCGCCAATATTTTTGGTGACGGTTTCCCAAGAAACTTCATTCCATCATTTGCATGGGGTGGTGCATCTGGATTCTCCACCTACAAAGCCAATAAAGTATTTGAAACAGCTGCTCTGGTTATGAAAAGACGGGGAAAAGACCTTACGGATGATGATAAAGCTATGCTGAATCATATCTTTGAAATAACCAATGAATATCGAGTTTGGGATAAAAAATAGCCATGCAATTTTCACAAATACCAGGTCTTACAGAGTTAAAAACGCAACTAATTACCGCTTTCAATAGAGGAAAGGTAGCTCATGCCCAATTGTTTTCTGGTGGTGAAGGCACGTCTGCTCTTCCTATGGCAATGGCCTATGCCACATTCTTGATGTGTGAAAACAAAACGGAAAATGATAGTTGTGGTACATGTGCCAATTGTGTCCGTATTCAGAAATTAGTACATCCTGATATCCATCTTCACTTTCCAAAAATATCCGCTAATGAAAGTAAGTACGCTAAAGTCATGGGGGAAGCCATTCCTCTGTTTCGTGAGTTCGTCATGGAAACTCCATTTGGAACCTTAGAGGACTGGACAAGAAAATACGGACAAGAAAATAAGAACATTCTAATCAGCCGTGAGGATAGTAGACAGATGCTTAAAAATGTAAGCATGCGCTCTGTTGAAGGCGGATTCAAAATATTGATTATTTGGCTACCAGAAATGATGAACCCAAGTTCTGCAAATGCCATCCTTAAAATACTAGAGGAGCCTCCTGAAAATACTATTTATTTATTGGTTTCATATAGTTATGAAAGACTGCTTGCCACTATTACTTCCAGAACGCAGCTAGTCACCGTCCCTCCTAATACCAATGAGGAAATTCAATTATTTTTAGAAGCGCAGGGAGTAGAATCTGAAAAAGCAGCTCAAACATCTCTTCTTTCAGAGGGTAAAGTGGGCTTAGCCATGCATTTTTCAAAGGCAGAGGAATCACAAGAATATCAGGAATTTCAACAGTGGATGCGCGAGTGCTGGGGCAGAGACTTTGCTACATTGGTTAAAAGAAGTGAAGACTTTTCCAAATCGGGAAAGGCAGCACAAAAAAATAGGCTCACATATTCCATTTCCTTGCTGAGAAAAGCGATCATTGGCCTTTCAGGTAATAATGCTGGATCCACGAATGAAGAAGAAGAGAAGTTTGTGTCCACATTTGGAAGCAAACTAGGATTAGCCAAATTAGAGAAAGTATATACCCAAATCAATGAGGCCTATTACCATTTGGAACGCAATTCCAATCCTCGCATAACTCATTTGAACTTATCATTGGACATAAGCAGAAGCCTAAATAGCTAAAGCGAGTTGTCATAAACGATAAAGAATAGAATACTCATGGATGTCTATTAAAAGAACCTTTTCTTTGTGAAAAATTTGAGACCAATAGGTTGATGGAACGCACAAGAATTAAGATTGGAACTAGAAAAAGTAAACTAGCGCTTTGGCAAGCAAACCATGTAGCTGATATGCTAGATGCTGCTGGTTATCAACCAGAGTTGATCCCTATTGAGACAAAAGGCGACAAAATCCAAAACGTTTCCCTTTCAAAGATTGGCAGCAAGGGCGTCTTTACAGAAGAACTGGAAATGTCTCTCAGGAGAGGTCAAATAGACATTGCTGTTCATAGCGCTAAAGACTTACCTTCTACTCAGCCTGAAGGCTTTCAAATACTTGCTTTCTGTGAACGAGAATCTCCAGATGATGTCATCGTGGCAGAAAAAGAAATAGACCTCAACAATCCAAATTTAGTCCTTGGCACATCATCAACAAGGAGAGTCGCCATGCTAAAACATTTCTACCCACATATCAAAACGGTAGAGGCTCGGGGAAATTTACAAACTAGATTATCAAAACTGCAGTCTGGAATAATGGACGGACTTATTCTCGCATATGCAGGAGTTCACCGAATGAACTATGATGATAAGGTAAAATACTGGTTTGATACAGAGCGATTTGTCCCTCCAGTTGGTCAAGGATCCGTAGCGATTGAAGCACATGAAAGACTGGATCAAGAATTAGCAAACAACATTAAAAAGGCTACCAATCATCCTTTAACTGAGAAAGTTCTTCTTACGGAAAGAGCATTCCTAAAAAGAATGGATGGCGGCTGTAGTATCCCCGTCTTTGGACATGCCCAGATGGAGCAGGATGATCAAATAATGCTAACCGGTGGTATTGCTTCTTTGGATGGAAAGCAACTTATCAAACGTACCATGTATGGAACGAATGAAGTAGAACTTGGGACTTCATTAGCAGAAGAAATTTTAGCAAGCGGAGGTGAAAAAATACTTCGCGATATTAAATCAGTTATTCATTAATTTCAGAAATAAACACCATGAAAAAAATATTATTCACTCTCATTCTAGCAGGCATATTGACCTCTTGTGGAGATAAGAAGAAAGACTATTTAGTCAAAATAAAGACTTCTTACGGAGACATGACCGTACTCCTTTACGATGAAACTCCATTACACAAAAAGAACTTTCTAGAGCTTGCTAAGGCTGGAAAATTTGATAGTACCATCTTCCATAGAGTCATGAAGGACTTCATGATACAAGGTGGCAATTTCTATGAAAAAGAAGGGACTAATGAGCCTGAAGAAGCCAAAATTCCAGCCAATTTTGTTGAGGGATTTTATCATACAAAAGGAACGTTGGCTGCAGCCAGACAACCTGACAATGTAAATCCTGATAAGAAATCTTCTTCTTGCCAGTTTTATATCGTTGATGGAACCCCTTGGGAGATGATGTCTACTGATATTAATACTTTATATGCAAAAATGACAGAGCTATTGCAAGACCCAGCTAACTCTGAATTGATGGAAGAATATCAAGCCGTTTATGCTAAAAGAGACAATAATGCAATCATGGAATTTCTAGTTTCCAAGAAAAGCATGGTAGAAGAGAAATTTGGTATCAGCGTATCCATTGATCCAAAAACTGGCAACAATGATGCTTATAAAGATTTGGGAGGTGCGCCTCACCTAGATGGCGAGTACACCATATTTGGAAAAGTAGTGGAAGGAATGGACGTTATTGATAAAATAGCTGCCGTGAAAGTAGGAAGAGCCAACAGACCAGTCAACCCTGTACCTATGACAATGGAAATCGTTGAAATGAAGAAAAAAGACATTACTGAACAGTACGGTTACGTGTACCAAGACTAGTGAAAAAAATACTCATAACCGGTGCAAATGGACTTTTAGGACAAAAGTTGGTAAAACTCTACAGAGACAACTCTGCTGTTCAGATAATCGCTACCGGTAAAGGTGATGATCGCAATCCTAAGGGTGATCATGTATACCATACATTGGATATCACCTCAAAAGAAGAGGTGTCTGAACTCATTGAGAAAGTAAAGCCTGATGTAGTTATTAATACGGCAGCCATGACTCATGTAGATCAATGTGAGCTTGATCCTGATACTTGCTGGAAGCTCAATGTATCGGCAGTTGACTACTTGCTAAGAGCATGCGGAGCAAACAATGCTTTTTTCCTTCATCTCTCCACAGATTTCATTTTTGATGGTGAAAATGGTCCCTACAAAGAAGACGATGTTCCTAATCCTCAAAGTAAATATGCCGAAAGCAAACTCATTTCAGAGGGGTTGATAGAGAATAGTGGAGTTGATTATGCTATAGTTCGAACTATGTTGGTCTACGGTATAGTTCCAGGCCTTTCCAGATCTAATATTATTCTTTGGGTAAAGAAAAGTCTAGAGGAAGGAAAGGAAATCAAAGTGGTAAATGATCAATGGAGAACGCCAACATTAGCAGAGGATTTAGCTAAGGGGTGCGCATTAGTAGTAGAAAAAGAAGCCAAGGGAGTTTTCCATATTTCTGGGAAAGACATGCTCACACCATATGATATGGCTATATCCACAGCAGATTACTTTGATCTTGACAAATCGCTAATGGAAGAAGTAGACGGATCCATCTTTACCCAACCAGCAAAAAGACCAGCAAAAACCGGCTTTATTTTAGACAAGGCAAGAAGTATTTTAGGGTATGAGCCTGTAAGCTTTCAAGAGGGGTTGGAAACCCTAGATAAACAATTAAAAAATGCATGATGTAATTGTACTTACTGACGAGCGGTATATTGACCCTACAGAAACCAATGAGTATGTAAATAACATTCTCAAAGAAGACCAACTCGTGCTTTCTGCCCTAGAAAAGAACGGATTGAAAGCTAAAAAACTAGCTTGGTCTGATACATCATTCGATTGGTCTTCTACAGAATATATCCTCTTCAGAACAACTTGGGATTATGCAGAGCGGTTCTCTGAATTTAGTGATTGGCTTTTAGAAGTCTCAACCAAAACCAAATTGATCAATCCATATGATACAATTGTATGGAATATGGATAAGCACTACATGCTCGATCTAAAAAGAGAGGGAGTCAACATTATTGAAACTTACTTTGTGGAATCGAAAGATGAAAGAACCCTCAAAGAACTTCATCATGAACTTGGGTGGAGTAAAACAGTGCTAAAGCCAGCCATCTCTGCTGCCGCCAAAGACACTTACAAGCTCAATGAAGATAATATAGAAAATCATGAGTCTCGGTATTCCGAACTTATAAAAGCAGAATCCATGATGCTACAGCCGTTTCAAAATAGTGTAGTGGAAAAAGGAGAGATTTCGCTCATGATGATGGGTGGTGAGTTTACGCATGCCGTTTTGAAAAAAGCCAAAACGGGTGACTTTAGAGTACAGGATGATTTTGGAGGAACAGTACATGATTACACTCCCACACAAACTGAAATTGATTTAGCCATCGCAGCTTTAAATGCGTGCAACAAATTGCCTTTGTATGCAAGAGTGGATATCATGGAAGATAATAATGGAAATCCCGCCATCTCAGAATTAGAACTCATTGAACCTGAACTATGGTTTAGGCGAAATGAGGAAGCGGCTGAAATATTGGCTAAGGCAATTAAAGAATTGTTTTAACCTAATCCTAAAACAGTCTTCTATTCAATAGAAATGGCCTAGCATCTATAAACTTTACGCTAGCAAAATCGTCATGCATCGGATTTAGTAAGTAATTATACTCCTGAGGAATAATAGCACTAGGTACTTTCAGACACAGCTTCTCAGATTTAATGAAATCAGTACCAACAGAAACCGTTTCTGATCCATAAGGAAAGCTATCCCAATTATCAGGTAGATTTCCAATACTTTCAATCATCAAATCGTCAGGGAATTCCAATTCAACGCAAAAAAGATTATTCGTCAATTTATCTCCAGAAAGATTAGCAATGATTTCAAGTGCTGCTAGTGATACGCTTTCAGAAGTATAGAGCATTCTAATTCCTTTAGCATTCCATCTTCCACCATGAAGCATGGCTCCTGTCCCGGAAAGATCTCTAGCATATGCTCTAGATGTAATTCTATATAGAATCATTAAGAATAAACACCATGTTCAATCCTCCCTAATAAATCATTGATCATAGAAATACCTGAATCGTTTTTCATAAAGTCAATAGGATTTTTACTGCCTAGCGCTATTAAAGGCAAGTACAGCCATTCTTTGAAGGATTGCGAATCCCCAAACACAGAGCTTCCATGCTGATACAAAGAAGCAATTTGCAGTACTCTATCACTGACATTTGGGCTCAATAGATCTGTATCCTTTGTCTTTTCTATGGTACGTTTAGACACAGGTAATAGAATCGAAAACTCTGTCAAATTCATTCCCGTATCTGCTACAATGGCTAAGAAATCAGATTTCGAAATACCTAATAATGCCTTATGATACTTAGCTGCCGGATCATTTAGTAGATTATCCATGCACAATTTTACGAATTATTTCGCAAATAGTTACGAATTAAATCGCAAATAAATTCATCCTTGAAGGTGTCAGAAACAAAAAAACCCACTCTTTCGAGCGGGTTTGAATTATTTCATGTCGCGTAACGACCTAATTCATGCTCATCTCTACACTTCTATTGACGAAATCTGTCAAATCTTTACCTTCAAGCATACCTTGAGAAAGCAATGCTAAATCATATACCTGCTTCGCTAGCTTTCCTTTGTCTTCATCAGTAGATGCATCCAAAATCTTCTTTGTCAATGCATGGTTAGCATTTACTGATACAGAAAGTGTCATTGGCATATCTCCAAACATCATTGGGCCACCGCCTCCAGTTGCTTGCATGTCCTTCATTCTTCTGATAAACTCAGGCAATGTAATCGTAACAGGCAAATCATCTGGAGCCATTGCTTCCACATTTACACTGTTGTTTTTGTTATTGATTGCTTTATCAAAGATCTCTTTCAAAGACTCTTTCTCAGCGTCAGAAAGCACTGACTCTTTCTTCTCATCCTTGTCAATCAACTTATCAATGACATCAGCATCCACTCTTTGCAACTGAAGTTTTTCGTTCTTTTGCTCCAAATGAGAAATGAAATGGCTATCAATCGGCCCGTTCAATTCCACTACATCGTAGCTTCTTTTCTTGGCTGTCTCGATATATCCGTGTTGCTTCTCTTTGTCAGTCGTGTAAAGCAAGATTGAATTTCCGTCCTTATTAGTTTGATTGGTCTCAATCTGCTTCTTGTATTCTTCAATCGTGAAGAACTTATCCTCCAAGTTTTTCAAGAGCACAAAATCATTTGCTTTATCAGCAAATTTCTCTTCCGAGATCATTCCGTATTTCACGAACATTCCAATGTCTTCCCACTTCTGCTCGTACCCTTCTCTATCATTCTTGAAAAGCTCTGCCAACTTATCCGCCACTTTCTTGGTGATGTATCCGTTGATCTTCTTCACATTGGAGTCAGACTGTAAGTAACTTCTAGATACGTTCAAAGGAATATCTGGAGAGTCAATTACACCATGGAGTAACTGTAAAAATTCAGGCACTATGTCTTTTACCTCATCAGTGATAAATACCTGACGAGAATACAATTGAATCTTGTTTTTCTGAATATCAAAATCCTTTTTCAACTTAGGGAAGTAAAGTACTCCTGTCAAATTGAAAGGATAATCTACATTCAAGTGAATCCAGAATAATGGATCTTCTCCAAACGGATATAGTGTTTTGTAGAATGATAAGTAATCCTCATCTGTCAACTCACTTGGTGATTTTGTCCAGATTGGAGCCGTATCATTGATAACATTATCAACTTTTACTGACTTGTATTTAGGCTTTCCTTCTTTATCTACGCCATCTTCCTCACTCTTCTCTTTTGTTCCAAATTTGATTGGAACTGGCAAGAATTTAGAGTATTTGTCCAAGATGCCTTGAAGTCTAGACTCGTTCAAAAATTCCTCAGAATCCTCAGCAATGTGCAGGATAATGTCTGTTCCTCTTTCTTTTTTCTTGGCGACAGAAATTTCAAAATCTGTTTCACCTGTACAAGACCACTTGGCGGGTTCAGATCCTTCTACATGAGAAAGCGAAACGATTTCCACTTTCTGAGCTACCATAAAGGCAGAGTAGAAACCTAAGCCAAAATGTCCGATGATTTGCTGAGCGTCACCTTTGTCTTTGTACTTCTCCATGAACTCAGTTGCTCCTGAAAATGCAATCTGGTTGATGTACTTCTTAATATCCTCAGCGGTCAAACCAATTCCTTTATCAGAAATAGTGATGGTTTTTTTCTTCTCGTCAAAAGATACCTCAACTGTAAGATCACCTAAGTCTCCGCTGAATTCCCCTAAAGAAGCAAGTTGCTTGATTTTTTGTGTAGCATCTACTGCGTTGGATACTAGCTCACGAAGAAAAATTTCGTGATCAGAGTACAAGAATTTTTTAATGATCGGAAATATATTTTCCGTATGGATCGAGATTGTTCCCTTCTCTTTCATGTCGATAATCTGTTTGTTTTAATCTAACAGATACCATAAACTCAAAAGTTGTTCCAATGAAAGAATTCTGACAGGATGTCAGAAGAGTATATCATGTGACGAACAATGGTGGTTTCTTATCGTCGTAATGACAGAAAAAAGAACATTCAAAAATAGTATCGTAGAGGATGAGACTTAAACACCATCTACAATTTTTGCAAAACTCTAAGTAAGCCAAAGAGCAAAGAGCTATCTAATCCTATCCGCACTTCTTACCAACTTTTCATCTTTTCTGATAAATCTGTTGGCCAAGAAGTTATTGAACATAGCAACAACAGGAAAATAAAAACCTACCAGAATAATGCCTTGAATGTTAACATCAAAAAGAGCATTTGCTTTTGTGATGTAGTAGTATGTACCTCCTAATACTCCAGCAACAAGTAAAGAGAAAAGCGCATTTAGTTTTACTTGAGTCAATCTGTTTTTGAAACGCGAAATAGAAAAAAGCATAACTCCTGCCGATAGGATAGCTCCAATCGAAAGTAGTATTGTGTTTTGTGTTCCAAGCAATTCGACCTCACCAGTTTCCGTATTATGACGTTCATATCTTAGTGTGAACGCATCCATGATGGCATACTCTCTTAAAGCTTCATCTGGATTACTATCAGACTTTTCCCAAAGAGGAAAGAATAACATAGCAACCATACTCGCAGCAGCAAAAAACATAAATACGGACTGAATTCGTTGAAGCATTTTTCTTTTGATTATTCGAAATGCAAATATGAGTCGATTTATTCGTCAAATCGAAGGAATCGAGGCAATTTTACATCGTGCGATATTTCATGGACATCAGTTACAAAGGCACCAACTATAGCGGTTGGCAAAATCAGAAGGGAGTGGAAACCGTGCAAGGTACCATTGAGCATGCATTGGCTACTCTTTTGAAAGCAAAAGTGCCGATTATGGGAAGTGGTCGTACAGATGCTGGAGTTCATGGAACGCATCAGGTTGCACACTTTAACTTAGAACAGGAAGTAGACATCAGTGCTCTCCATTACAAATTGAATGCTTTTCTCTCCCGAGATATCAGCATAAACTGGATTAGACCTGTCAAGGAAAATGTCAATGCTAGATTTGAAGCAAATTCAAGGCTTTACTATTATCATATTCATCAGCATAAAAATCCATTTAAAAATGAGCTCTCCTATTACTATAAGTACCCAATAAACATAGGGTCAATCAATCAGGCTTGTGAATTAATGAAGGTCTGGAAGAACTTTGAGTGCTTTAGTAAGGTTCATACCGAAGTAAATCATTTCAATTGCGATATTTTCGAAGCAAAATGGACTGAAAAAGATGGAGTTCATCTTTTCCAGATTAAAGCGAATCGATTTTTAAGGGGAATGGTGAGAGCCATTGTGGGGACATTGTTAGATGTAGGAGAAGGCAAAACGAGTTTGGATGAGTTTCAAAAAATACTGGAAGGCAACAATCGATCAATGGCTGGTAGAGCTGTTCCTTCTACAGGATTGTATTTAGAAAAAGTGGAATATCCAGAAGACATATTTATAGACTAGGAAATTGGAGAAAGAAAAAGCAAGCGGAAATATTGTAGATCTTAAGGTTCTGAAAAG